>JAAYRK010000083.1 GCA_012518815.1 Candidatus Epulonipiscium sp.
CTGCTGATGTTAAAGTATTAGATGCAGGTCCTTTAGATTTACAAATTGGTGCAAATGAAGGACAATTTATGGAAATCCGTATTCAAAACTTATCTCCTCAAGCATTAGGTATTGATAAAATAAATTTATCAACTTCTGATGGAGCTCAAAAAGCAATTACTGTAGTTGACAATGCGATTAATATGATTTCTTCTGTACGTTCTAAGCTTGGTGCATATCAAAACCGTCTTGAACATACTGTTGCAAACTTAAGTGTAGCAGCTGAAAACATGACAGCTTCATTATCTAGAATTCAAGATGCAGATATGGCAGCTGAAATGTCTGAGTATACTCAAAAGAACGTGATTTCACAAGCAGGAATTGCTATGCTTGCACAAGCAAATCAAAGACCGCAACAAATATTACAATTATTACAAGGATAAGGGGATAGGCCATTATGGAAAATAGAACTGCACAAATTGCAAATGCAAGTCCTGGACAACTTATTGTTATTACCTATGAGCTTATTTTAGAGGCATTAGACGAAGCCCAAGGACAAATTCCTGTAAAGGATGAAAAAAGTTTTAAAAGAAGCATTGAAAGTGCACAGAAATTATTAAGAGAATTAATGGTTTCCCTTGATATGTCTTACGATATTTCTAATGATTTAATGTCTCTATACTCATATATTAATAAAATCATCATTAAAGGTTATGTAAGTCAAAAAAAGGAACCTTTGATGGAAGCAAGTAAGTTGTTAACTACACTTTTAGAAGGCTGGAAGCAAGCAGCTGCTTTAGAAGACGATAATTCTCCAGTGATTGAAAATGCACAACAAATTTATGCAGGTCTTACTTACGGAAAAGGAAGCTTAAATGAATCTGTAGTAGAAGAAAAAAACAGAGGATTTAAAGCATAAAATAAAATTTTAGTTGTTTAATGTAGCCGATAACTCATATACAAGGAGTTATCGGTTTCTTTTATGAATAAAATTAAAAGGGCTGGACTATACTTATATTAGCAAAGTTATCCAAGGGAGGTATAGTCTAGTGAATTATGGCATAGAAACTGAAAAAAAAGGATTTTTTCCTTTTAGATTAAGGTCCAAGCAGTCAGATGTTGTAAGAGAAGAGGAAGAGCTTAAACAAGAACTTATCAAAATAAAAAAAGAACTGGACTTAGCTTATAATAATTTTGAATATGCAACGGAAAAAGAACTAATTGATAGCTGTATATATAAAATGATGGCTCTTCAAATAAAATATAAGTACTTTTTAGATAAGGCAAAAGAAAAGGAAAATTCTATTGAAAAAGGATTAGAACAAACATCTTAACTATTTTAATTTTTGGGGGTTAGCATGGATAACAATGAGATTTTAATGATATTAATTTTAATAGGTGTCATAATACTTGCCCTTATGATCTATCCCAAACCTTTAAAAGTTTTATTAAGAATTATCATACAGGCATTAGGGGGCGTAGTAGGACTTTTTATTTTTAATTTTATATTATCACCCATAGGATGGTTTGTAGGGATTAATTGGACAACAATATTAATTATTGGACTATTGGGGATTCCGGGCTTTGCATTTTTATATTTGTTAAATATTATTTTATAATTTATAGTATTAAATATACTGATATTTTTTATTCTCAATTGTTAATTATTTAACGATACATTGTTCAAAGCGTAATATTATGTATTATATTAGGCTTTTTTGTTCATTGACAATAGATTATTGCAATGCTAGACTTGAATAGTAAAAAATTTAATTAAAGGTTAGGATCAATATTAGATTTACTAATGCGAAATATATAGATAAATTAATTATAAACTTATAAACTATTTGGAATTAAAAGCTGAACATTATGTAATATTGAAATTAGGGGGATATTTTTAATGAAGAAAAATCAGCAAAAGATTTTATTTGTGTCTTCGGAAGTTTCTCCTTTTGCTAAAACTGGAGGTCTTGGGGATGTTGCAGGAGCTCTTCCCAATGTTTTAAGGAAATTAGGCTTGGATATTAGAGTGGTAATGCCAAAATATAAGTCTATTTCAGAAAAATTTACTAAAGACTTAAAAAGCAAAGGAGACTTTTCAGTTTATTTGGATTGGAGAAGGCATAAGGCTTCTATTTATGAATATAATAAGGAATTGCCAGTATATTTTATTGGAAATGATTATTATTTTGATAGAGACAATTTATATGGATATGAAGATGATCATGAAAGATTTGCATTTTTTTGCAAAGCAGTATTAGAAATGCTCCTTAGAATAGATTTTATTCCGGATATCATTCATTGTAATGACTGGCAGACAGGTCCAATTTCATTATTACTAAGAGAAACTTATCAAGATGATTCACTTTTTAATTCCATTACCACCTTGTTTACTATTCATAATTTGCAGTATCAAGGAGTATTTGGGAAAGAAGCAATAAGATTATTAGGGGTTCCTGATTGGTATTTTAATCCTGAGCATATAGAGTTTTATGGGAATATCAACTATATGAAGGCAGGTTTACTGTATTCTGATGCTATTAGTACAGTAAGCAATACCTATGCAAAGGAAATAATGACAGATGAATATGGATATGGCTTACAAGGAGTACTAAAAAAGCGAAGTCAAGATCTTTATGGTATTTTAAATGGCATTGATTATAAGTTATATAATCCTGAAACAGATGATAGTTTATATGTTAAGTATTCTAAAGATACTATAGAATTAAAGGAAAAAAATAAAAAGGCACTTCAAAAGGAATTAAATCTTCCAGAAATAGATGTACCAATCATAAGCATTGTTTCAAGATTGGTTGAACAAAAAGGTTTTGATTTAATAGCACAACAATTAAATGAGCTTATGCAAGAAGACATCCAATTAATAGTTTTGGGTACTGGTGAGGAAAGATATGAGAGCTTATTTTCTTATATGGAAGCATCTTTCCCCCAAAAAGTAAGAGCTAAGATATTTTTTGATTTGGATTTAGCACAAAAAATTTACGGTGCTAGTGATTTGTTTTTGATGCCTTCTTTATTTGAGCCATGTGGTCTTGGGCAACTTATTAGCCTAAGATACGGTACAATACCTATTGTAAGAAAAACTGGAGGCTTGGCTGATACAATAGAAGAATTTGATAAGAAAACTGGTAAAGGAAATGGATTTATCTTTTGCGAATACAATTCTTATCAAATGCTTGAAGCCATAAGAAGGGCTATAGAACTTTATAAAGATAAGAAAAGTTGGAAAAAGCTAATTAAAAATGCTATGAGTTCAAATAATTCTTGGGAAGATTCTGCAAAAGAATATATTAAACTTTATAAAGAATTGAAGTCGGAAGTTAGGGATTAGAAGTTAGAGGTTTATAGAAGACGGTTCTAGAAAAATACTTTTGTAGTTACAATCTTTATTTATAGAATGAAAAGGAAAAATCCTTCATATATTTGTACAAACAAATTTATGGGGGATTTTTTTATGAAAAAAATAAAAGCTTCTATATTTGATATAGCTGGTGTATATATAGGAACAGTTATAGGAGCGGGTTTTGCTTCAGGCCAGGAAATTATGAAATTTTTTACTTCTTACGGCTATAAAGGCTTTTATGGTATATTGCTTTCGGGCGTTCTTTTTTCAATTTTAGGATGGGGTATTTTAGAGATGGGATATGTCTATAAAATAAAAGATTACAGGGGTTTAGTTTATTTTATGATGGGAGATTTTTTAGGTAACATCATGGAATGGATTGTCTCTTTGTTTATGTTTATTAGTTTTTGTACTATGTTAGCAGGAACAGGAGCATTATTTAGACAGCAATTTGATATAGCTCCTATTGTAGGAATTTTGATTATGGCAATCTTATGCCTTATTGTATTTTTATATGATATCAAAGGAATTATAGCTATTAATTCAATTTTAGTACCTTTCCTAGTAATTGGAGGAATATTTTTAGGAATATATAGTATAATTTTTAGGGACACCACTGTTTTTTCGTCCTTGTTAACGGGGACTTTAAACTTTTTTACGCAAAACTGGATTAGTTCTTCTTTAGTATATGTTTCTTATAACATATTAACTTCAGCAGTAATATTGTCTAGTCTTTTTCCTATTATAAAATCTGTCAAAGAAGCTAAATGGGGAGGGATACTAGGGGGAGCTGCTCTGGCTTTATTAGGATTAAGCGTTGCAATAGCTACATTTATTAATTATGAAAAGATATCAGCTTTAGAAATTCCAATCCTTGCTATTGTAATGGATTTTGGACAGGGCGTAGAATATATATTTTTTCTTGTATTATTAGCTGCTATATTTACAACTGCAGTTTCTAACGGATATGGATTTTTAACAAGGCTTTGTGCTGAATTTAATTTATCATACAAATCTGTCATAGCTTTTTTTATGTTAGCGGCAGTTATTGTCTCTCAAGTTGGATTTTCAAATATGGTAAGCAAACTTTATTCCCTATTTGGATATATTGGGATTTTTGAAGTCATAATAATTCTTATATATTTTATTAGTTACAAGATAAATAAAAGTAAGACATAAAAGGGAAATGTTGAAATCCTAAACAACTTATAGTACGATACTAATAAATAATTTTTTATAAATTTACTTCTTGAATGATTAGGGGGAAATAAGTTGAGTGAATCAAAACAAAAGAAAAAGAAAAGTCAAATTCTCTCTCTTATTCTTTTATTTATAGCGGTAGGATTTTTAGTTTATTTAGAACTATCGGGAAGCAATCTTCATGTTTCTTTTTTAAGCGGAAATGAACCCACCCTTCATTTAGAAAAGAAATGGGTAGATATAAATTTAGATGATAAAGCTATATTTAATATCTATTATAATGATTTAATACAATGTACCCCCGATGGAATTAAACGAATATCTCAAGAGGGACACGAGGTTTGGAATCAAACTTATTCTATGACGACACCTATATTAAAAATTAATGAGCCTTTTATTGCTGTAGGAGAAGAAAATGGTAAAAAGATTATTCTACTGAATGAAAAAGGCTTAGTTTATAGTATTACTACAGAAGAAGCTATTGTAGATTTTTCAATAAGCCAAGGAGGATATTTAACATACATTGGTGAGACAAAAGACGGACATACGGTAAAGGCTTTTGATAATAAAGGAAATAGTATAGGCTTAAATAGAATAACTTATATAGAAGATGCAGGTTATCCTTTAAGCTCTATTATTTCAAACGATACAAAAGCAATGCCTATTAGTTACTTTAATCCAGCAACAAATGGCTTAAAGTCTAATATTATTTGCTTGGATTTAACTGAATATGGCATTTTAAAAGAAGACCTTATTGACTTTGGAATTGAAGAAGAAGGAACAATTATTCCAACTATTTTTTACCTTCAAAACAATACTTTGGTAGCTATAGGTGATGATAGAATTATTTGGATTGATGAAAATAAAAATATTGATAAAGAATTCCTTACAAATCGCATACAAGCTATTCCTTGGAATATAGAAAGTAAAAGAAATTTATCTACTTACTTAGCACTAGCTTTAGCAGAGCCTCTCCCAGGAGTACAAGGAGAAGAAAGAGGAACTATTGTTTTTTATAATTTAAAAGGCAATAAACAGCATACATATAATGCTGAGGGAGATGTTACCTATTTATATGCCGACGATAGTATGGTTATTGTTGGAATAAACCGAAACTTTTACGGCTTAGATACAAAGGGTAAAGAATTATTTAAATATACTGCTCTAAAAGATGTAAAAGAAGTGCTACCATTAAAAAACGGAAAGAAGGTTGCCATAATATCGAAAGATTCCGTAGATTTAATGGAAATAAAAAGATAGATTTGGGGGAAGGCTATGAATTTATTTGATTTAATAGTATTATTAATTTTTATTATAAGTGGATGGATTGCATATAAAAGAGGTTTTATTCTTTCTTTATTTAAACTGGTATCACGTATTGTTTCTATTTTTTTATCTTATAAATTATATCCCGTTGTAAGTGCCTTTTTAAGAAATGTATCCCCCCTTTATGAAACAATAAAAAGTAAAATAGCCCCGTCGGTTTTGACTGAAAGTACAGTACAAAGCAATACATTAGCAGGACAAAGCGCAGCAATTAATAATTTACAGATTCCTGGATTTATAAAAAGTTCATTAATTGAAAACAATAATCCAGAAATATATAAAATTCTAAATGTAGATGGTTTAAGAGATTATATTGCAGGATATATTGCTAATATATGTATAAACATTATTTCACTAATATTAGTATTTATCATTGTATCAATAGGTTTAAGAATCATTATTGGCATATTAGACCTTATATCAAAATTGCCTGTTCTTAGTCCAATAAACAATTTATTTGGTTTAATATTTGGAGTGATTTCAGGACTTATAAATATTTGGTTATTTTTTATTGTTTTATTTATTTTTCAGTCCAATCCTCTTTTTGAAAAAGTCTTTATTCTTCTAGAAGAAAGCTTAATTGCAGGCTTATTATATGAATATAATTTGCTTTTGAAGTGGATAACAGGAATATTTGTTTTATAAAAAATATATGTTGACAAACAAAATTATTTTTGATATGATTACTGTTGCCAACAGAACTCGACAAAATAAGCTATAATTAACAGAAAATGTAATTAAAAAATGTATTGACATTATTCATTCTTCATGATATTATATACTTCGCTGTCGCTTTTGATTGGCAATAGCAAAACCATAGATTAATTTTTTGATCCTTGAAAATTAAACAGCATAACCATAACCCAATCAATTCAAGATTGAGTGATTAGCCAGATAACTGGCGAGGATAAACTATTAAAATGAGAGTTTGATCCTGGCTCAGGATGAACGC
>JAAYRK010000084.1 GCA_012518815.1 Candidatus Epulonipiscium sp.
AGATTATTAGTTTGAGTAAGGCTGTCAGTTTGAATAAGCTTATTATTTCTATGAACATCTTTATTAAGCCCTTTTAATCCATAAAGTATGATTATTGCAACAGGAGTTACAATAACAGCAAAAACAAAAATACCTGCTAAAGCATAGAGTTCTTCGATAAGACTATATTCTTGTGCTATAGCTTCTATATTTAATTCTGGAGTTAATTGCATTGCATAATGAATTAGTTTTTGTAAAAAGATTTGAGAAGCATTTATTGTAAAATGGGCTACCATTGTAGGAATTATAGAATTTGTGATTCTTACTATGTAAGCAAAAATAGCACCAAGAACAAAAGTATATAAGGATTGTTGGAAATCAAAATGTATCATTGCAAAAAATAGGCCGTTAATTAACATGGCTTTTTTTATATCAATCTGGTCATAACCAGATAATAAAATACCTCTTAGGGGTATCTCTTCACAAATAGCAGGCGTTAAGGCAACAGCAGCTACTAACAATAAAGTAGGAGTTGACATTAATGTATTTATCAATTCAGATACATCATTTGGAAAAAATAAACCAGTAAGGGCAGATAAGAACATCATAGCTGGTTGTATAAAGAGTCCAAATAAAAAAGCAAGTAATATTGTAAGCCAACCAGGCCAATTAAGTTTAAGAGTTTTTTTAACAGGAGATTTAGTTACTATTAAATAGATAATTGAAGGAACAATTAAAAATAATACCTCACTTAACACAAGAACTAATAAAACATGTAATTTATTAATCCCAGGAATAAAAGATAAAACTATACTTCCAATCATAAATACAAATAATATTATTGTAATAAATAAGTTTGATTTAAGAGTAGAATTCATAAAAACACCTCTTTGAATTTGTTAGTATTATAATATATTATCAAATATAGATTATTGCAACAAGTGAAAATAATTAATATCCAGTTTTTGATATACTATTTTGAGTATTTTTTTAAGCATTTATCTTGAAAAAGATTTTTATACGTGATATAATACCCTTTGCGTAGAAAACTTGCACCATTAGCTCAGTTGGTAGAGCACCTGACTCTTAATCAGGGCGTCCGGGGTTCGAGCCCCCGATGGTGTATTTTTTGCGATTGTGGCGGAACTGGCATACGCGCTAGACTAAGGATCTAGTGTCCAATTTCGGACTTGGGGGTTCGAGTCCCCCCAATCGCATAGTAAAATTATATATGTTTTTATAATGAATGATAAATAGGCTCAGGGAAATGTCCCTGAGTTTTTTGTGTTTATTTTAAGAAATAAAGCGAGGAAAATCTAAAGAAAAATTCCTAGAATCATGTGTCTATATTGTTCCTAAGGATGAGATTATTATAAAGATGACAAGAAAAGCAGAAACAAGAACAGCTTTTCTTGTAAAAAAATTATAGGAGGTGAAATATATGGCATTAGTTACAAACGTAACAGGGACAAAATTAAATCTAAAGTTTCAAGACGGGGACAAGTCCATTTCTAAAACTTACGGAAATATTAAAGCAGATGCAACAGACCAAAACATTTATGATGTTGCAAAAAATATCGCATCATTATCCGAAAAAGCAGTAGAATCCGTAAAGAAAATCGTTGAAACAGAACTTGCAGAAGTTTAATTTAAAAAAAAGAGAATAAGATAAAGGAGGTGTAAATTTTATGGATACTAATAAAGTATTAGAAATGATTTTTGTAGCTGATGATGGAGGTAAAATAACTATATCAGTACCTTCACCCAAAGAGGGGTTAACAGATCAAGAAGTAGATGCAGTAATGGATGGAATTATCGAAGCAAATATCTTTAGTAATAATCATGGCAGTTTGGTAGAAAAATCTGGAGCTAGAAAAGTTACCAAGACAATAGAAGAAATTACATTACAATAGTTAAAAAATTTAAAGGCAGGGAAACCTGCCTTTAATCATTTAAATTCTAGTTTAATAATATAATATAAGTATTTTATATAGTTTAATCATGTAGTATAATTTTAATAATAGCTATATATCTAGTGAGTCTTTATAATAATATTTCGTACTTAATAATAAGATTAAAATAATTTATCATAAGGACTAACAATAATAAATAAAATATCCTATATAAAAAAAGACAAGTTTAAGGAGGGTAATATGATAGACTTTTATGAAAAAAATAAGCATACCCTTAATAAATTGATTACCGTTGTAGTATTAATACTTGGTATTTACTTGTTTTTCCGTTATGTCTTTTCGTATGTAGCTCCATTTATTATTGCCTGGCTTATTGCTTCTTCAATGGAGCCTTTAGTAAGATGGCTTCAAAAAAAATGCAAGTTGCCCAGGGGTATCTCAACTGTCTTATCAATTATTATAATTCTTATTTTTTTAGTAATAATAGTAACGGGAATAGTTATGAGGATTGTCCAACAAGCTCAGGCTTTTGCTCAAGACTTTCCAATTTACTATCAAGGCTTTATGTATAGCTTAGAAAATATAAGGGGTAAAACTGAAACAATTATATTTGAACTGCCCGAATATATCCAGGATTTAATAAGAAGCGGCTTTGATGGAATTATTCAAAGTATCCCTAACATGGTCGGACCAGGGGTTAGAAAAGGCTCTATTGGATTTGTAGTTGCAGTTCCTAATGCTTTATTTATTAGTGTAGTAACATTAATTGCAACATTTTTTATAAGTAAGGATAAAATAAAGATTCAAAGTTTTATTGAAAGACAACTGCCAAGTAGTTGGACTAGAAAGATAGATATAATTAGAAGGGATTTATTTGGAGCCTTATTAGGATATATAAAAACTCAACTTATACTTATGATATTTGTTTCTAGCATATGTATTATAGGTCTTACTATCTTAAGAGCAGAATATTCTTTATTGATAGGATTTATTATAGGTGTTTTTGATGCCTTTCCAGTTTTGGGAAGCGGGGGAATTCTTATTCCTTGGGCAATATATAATTTTATAACTGGTAATGTTTTTAAGGGGGCAGGTCTTTTAATTATATATGGTTTAGTAATTGTATTTAGACAAATGTTTGAACCTAAAGTCTTAGGAACGCAAATAGGTGTTTATCCTCTTGTAACTTTAATTGCTATGTATGTAGGTATTAAATTGTTTGGTGTGATAGGAATTGTAGTAGGTCCTATTGTGGTTATTTTTGTAAAGACCATGCAAAAGGTTGGTATAATTCCTGAATGGAAATAAGAAACAGCTAAGAAGGATTAAAGATAAAAGCTTGTATATTATACACAATTAATCTATAATTATTTAAAATAAAGAACAGCAAAGATAGGGATATTACTTCTAATATAGCTTTGTGGAAAGAGATTATATTTGAAGATTTCTTTAAAGAAATAATTTATTAGATATCTTAAAAAATTAATAATGATTATGATTAAATTGGAGAGTGGGGAGACAATGATTTGGAATGAGTTCAATGAATGCATGAGTAGAGAAGAAATGAGGAATCTGCAAAGTGAAAGATTATGTGAGACTGTTGAAAGGGTCTATCATAATGTTCCTTTTTATAGAAAGAAAATGCAGGAGATAGGCTTAGAGCCAGGAGATATAAGAGGCATTGAAGATTTAAATAAACTTCCCTTTACAACAAAAAAAGATTTAAGAGATAATTATCCCTTTGGTTTATTTGCTGTACCAATTAGTGAGGTAATGAGAGTTCATGCATCTTCTGGTACTACAGGAAAGCCAACTGTGGTAGGTTATTCCAGAAAGGATATTGCAACTTGGTCTGAAGTAGTTGCAAGATGTCTTTGTGCTGCAGGAGTTAAGAAAAAGGACATTATTCAAATAGCATATGGTTATGGTTTGTTTACTGGTGGCTTAGGCCTTCATTATGGTAGTGAAAAGGTTGGAGCAACAGTAATCCCAATATCTGGTGGAAACACCAAAAAGCAAATTCAAATTATGATAGACTTAAAGAGTACTGTATTGGCATGTACTCCGTCTTATGCTCTTTATTTGGCTGAGGCCATTGAAGAAATGGGAATAGACCCTAAGGAGCTTTCATTAAGGGTGGGAATTTTTGGAGCTGAGCCTTGGACTGAAGAAATGAGAAAGGAAATTGAAAGAAAGCTGCATTTAAAGGCTATAGATATATTTGGCTTAAGTGAAATAATTGGCCCTGGAGTATCTTGTGAATGTGAAATGCAAAATGGATTACATATTCATGAAGACCATTTTATTCCTGAGACCATTGATCCTGATAGTTTAAATTCTGTTTCAGAAGGAGAAACTGGAGAACTGGTATTTACTACAGTAACAAAAGAGGCTCTTCCTCTTATCAGGTATAGAACAGGAGATTTAACTGTTCTTAATCATAAAACATGTCAGTGTGGAAGAACACTAACCCGCATGGAAAAATGTAAAGGCCGTAGTGACGATATGTTAATTATAAGAGGGGTAAATATATTCCCATCTCAAATAGAAAGTGTATTGCTTAACATGGGAGAAACAAAGCCTCATTATTTACTTATTGTAGATAGGATTAACAATTTGGATACTTTAGAAGTATGGGTAGAAGTTGATGAAATATTTTTCTCTGATGAGATTAAAAGATTAGAATCTTTGTCAGCAAAAATTAAACATCAAATAGAAAGCACCCTGGGAATCAGTGTTAAAGTTAAACTAGTAGAACCTAAGACCATTGAAAGAAGTGAAGGAAAAAGTAAAAGGGTTATCGATAAGAGAAAACTTTAAGGAGGGATTCTATGCTTATTAAACAACTATCAGTTTTCCTAGAAAACAAGTCTGGGAGATTGACTGAGGTAACAAAGACTTTAGGGGACTTAGATATTAATATTTCTGCTCTTAGCATTGCAGATACAACAGAATACGGAATTCTTAGAATGATACTGACAGATCCTGATAAAGGTTATAAGGCTTTAAAAGAAAAGGGTTTTTCAGTAAGGTTAACAGATGTATTATGTATTGCAACTCCTCATACTCCTGGAGCTTTAGCAAAGGCATTAGATATTCTTTCTAAGAATGGAATAAGCGTAGAATATATGTATGCCTTCGAAGTAGGACAAAAAGCTTTGGTTGTAATTAAAACGGCTGACAATCAAAAAACTATTGATACGATTGTTGCTCATAAGAATGAAATGGAATTAATTAATGCAGATGAAATTTGTCAAATCTAATTATTGCTGAATTACCATAAAAGCTTCTTAATACCTTGACAAAAATACAATTTATATCTTATTATAAATCAGAATATAATAGATAAAAACAATGAAGAGGAATAGTAGATACCTTTTTTCCCAGAGAGGAAATCGTTGGTGGAAGATTTCTAAAAAATGTATTTATGTCCCGCCTTGGAGTTCTGTATGATGAATACAGCGGTAACTTAGTTATCGTTAACAAAAATGAGTGATGCTTATGCATTATTAGGGTGGTACCGCCGAAAACCTCGGTCCCTTTTGGGATGGAGGTTTTTTAAATATAAATAGAAAGGAAAAAGAAGGGGAATTAAAATGGGAAAAGATAAAAAACTTGTTCAAGAAATTACGGATATGAATGAAGATTTTGCCAAGTGGTATACAGATGTTGTAAAGAAAGCTGAGTTAATAGAATATTCAAGTGTAAGAGGATGTATGATTATTCAACCTTATGGATACGCTATATGGGAGCTTATTCAAAGTCAATTGGACCAACGTTTTAAAGAAACTGGCCACAAGAATGTATATATGCCTCTTTTTATTCCAGAAAGTCTACTACAAAAGGAAAAGGACCATGTAGAAGGTTTTGCTCCTGAGGTAGCTTGGGTTACTCATGGAGGAAATGAAAAGTTAACAGAACGTCTTTGTGTAAGACCTACTTCAGAAACTTTGTTTTGTGAATACTATTCAAATGCAATTCAATCTTATAGGGATTTGCCTAAATTATATAATCAATGGTGTTCTGTTGTACGTTGGGAAAAAACTACAAGACCTTTCTTAAGAACCTTAGAATTTTTATGGCAAGAAGGTCATACTGCCCATGCAACTGCTGAGGAAGCTCAGGAAGAAACTATTAAAATGTTAAATGTATATGCTGATTTTTGTGAAAATGTTTTAGCAATTCCTGTGATTAAAGGTAGAAAAACTGAAAAAGAAAAATTTGCTGGAGCAGAAGCTACATACACAATAGAAAGCTTAATGCACGATGGAAAAGCTTTGCAATCAGGAACTAGCCATAACTTTGGAGATGGCTTTGCAAAAGCATTTGATATTAAATATACTGACAAAAATAATGAGTTAAAATATGTTCATCAAACTTCTTGGGGAGTAACTACAAGATTAATTGGTGCAGTTATTATGGTTCATGGAGATAATAGTGGTTTAGTACTCCCACCTAGAATTGCTCCAACTCAGCTTGTAATTATTCCAATTGCTCAACATAAAGAAGGTGTACTAGAAAAAGCTAATGAAATAAAAGAAAGACTTAGTTCTATTGTTAGAGTTGAATTAGATGATAGTGATAGAATGCCAGGATGGAAATTTAGTGAACATGAAATGAAAGGGGTTCCTTACAGATTAGAAATAGGACCAAAAGATATTGAAAACAATCAAGTTATATTAGTAAGAAGAGATACAAGAGAAAAAATAAAAGTATCTATGGATGAATTAGAAACAAAAGTTCCTGAGTTAATGGATATTCTTCAAAAAGATTTACTTGAAAAAGCTAGAGAAATGAGAGACAATAAAACTTACTTTGCAAAAGATATGGAAGAGTTTAAAAAAATTATTACAAATACACCTGGATTTATAAAAGCTATGTGGTGTGGTAATGAAGCATGTGAAGATAAAATAAAAGAAGAAACAGGAGCTACTGCAAGATGTGTTCCATTTGAGCAGGAAGAGTTATCAAATACTTGTGTTTGTTGTGGAGAATCTGCTAATAAGATGGTATATTGGGGTAGAGCATATTAAAAACTTCCGTTTTCGGAAGTTTTTAATATAATTCTATTTGATCTCCACCAAATTGTCTAAGAATATCAATAACTCTATTAACATTATCTTCATTTACTTTTGTAGTAAGGAGTACCTTGCCTTCTTTTAATCCTTCTTCATATTGTGCTGTTTGGTTTTCGGGAATTCCAAGATCAATTAATCCACCAACAATTCCACCAGTCACCGCTCCTGATAAGAGACCTGCTAAAGGACCAGCGGCAGTTAAAACACCAAGACCGGGAATGGCAAAAGTACCAGCTCCAATTAAAAGCCCTGCAATACCTCCTAAGACCCCTCCAGTTGTAATACCATCAGAAATATCATCGTTAACCAGTTCCTGCTGGTCTTCATTATCGTTGGATTTAGCTGCTATTGAAATATCTTCAATGGGAAAGTTTTGATTCCTAAGTTCATAAGCTGCTTCTTGAGCATCATCTTTACTATTAAAAAGAGCAATTATAGTTTTGTCCATAGAGATACCTCCTTTTTTCATAGTTTAAGTTAAAATATCATTTTTATTCATAAAGATTTTATAAAGGAGGATCATATAATAAATTCTTAGTATTGCGGAGGGAAGTATGGTTAATAAGAAAATTATTCCCAAAGAAGTCGAAGAAATCATTTTAAAATTAAATAAAGAAGGATTTGAAGCCTATATTGTTGGAGGATGTGTAAGGGATATTTTAATGGATAGAATTCCTAGTGATTGGGATATAACGACTTCAGCAAAACCTGAAGAAGTCAAAAGAATATTTCCTAGGACTTATGATACGGGTATTGTTCATGGAACAGTTACAGTAGTTATGAATAAGTCACATTTTGAAATTACAACTTACAGGATAGAAGGAATTTATGAGGATTATAGAAGGCCTAAAGAAGTTTCTTTTACTAATAATTTAGAAGAAGATTTATCAAGAAGAGATTTTACAATGAATGCTATTGTATATCACCCCCAAGAAGGTTTCATAGACCCTATGGGAGGTATTATAGACATTGAAAATAAAATAATTAGATGTGTAGGAGATCCATCTAAAAGGTTTGAAGAAGACGCCCTAAGAATGCTAAGAGGAATTCGTTTTTCTTCTCAACTTAATTTTAATATAGAAGAAGAAACTTATAATGCTATTAAAGATAATGCAGCTTTGATTAGTTATATCAGTGCAGAAAGAATAAAAGAAGAGTTAGATAAAATGCTTATGGGAGACTTTACTGATAAGTTAGTTCTATTATATGAGACAGGTATATTAAAATATATTCTTCCTGAACTTCATAAGTGTTTTAAAACAGAACAAAATCATCCTCATCATGTGGATAATGTGGGGATTCACACCTTAAAATCAGTAGAAGCTGTGGATAAAATCTTAAATTTAAAATGGGTAATGCTTTTACATGATATAGGAAAAGCAAATTGTAAACAAACTGATGAAAAAGGTATTGACCATTTTCATGGTCATGTTGAGGAAAGTGTTAGATTGTCAAAAAATATAGTAAAACGACTTAAGTTTGATAAAAAGAGTAGTAATCATATAATAAAGCTAATTCAATGGCATGATGAAAGAATAAAAGCGGATAAAAAATTAATAAAAGAAATCTTATTTCAGTTAGGTGAAGAAGCCTTTTTAGATTTATTAAAGGTACAATTAGCAGATTCCAGGGCTCAAAATCCCGACTATATAAAAGAAAAGGAAAAACAGTTGGAATCTCTTTATGAAATATATAAAGAGATAAAGGAAAATAATGAATGCTTTTTGTTAGAGGATTTAGCTGTAAATGGACAAGATTTAATAAGCTTGGGAATAAAAGAGGGAAAAGAGATAGGCAAAATTTTAAAAAGTCTATTAGAACTTGTAATAGACAAGCCCAATCAAAATAATAAAGAAGCACTTCTTTCTTATATAAAAGAAAATTATATTAAATAAAAGCTTATGCTCCCTTTAGGCAGACAAACTTAGGAATAGTTTGCTAATAGGGAGCATATTATTTTAAAGATTTCTAGTTATTATCTTTCTTGTAAAAACTCTCAATTCTTAAATCTTCTGCTAATAAAGTTGAAGCCTGAACTTTATAAATGAACTTTTTATCCTTAGTAACATAGACAAATGAATCATCGGTATTTCCAATATAAAGATTTAGTGTGGGATTGTCAGCATCATATAAATGTATAGTTATTACTGCTCTGGGATTTTTAAGACCATATTCTTTAAGGTCTTCTGCACTGGCATTATCCTTTACAAATTCTTCAATAGTTTTTATATTTAATGCAATAATTAGAGACCTTACAGTTGCTTCATCTAAAATCTTATCATTACTATACCAATTGTTTACTCCATCTTCTTCTTTTGAGATAATTTCAAAAGTTTTTCCTTCATTTTCTATGACGATTTTATCTATGTATTCTTTTTTGAATGATAAAAGCATTCTATCTCTTAGAAAATCAAGATCAAAGGATATATTATCTAAGCTTTTTGAGCTTATTGTATAAATATTTTTATTGTTATCATTACATACATAAATTCCTTTTGACAAAGGAGCTTCATCACCAAGTATTAAAGTATTAGAAGCTCCTTCGTCGTTAATAAAAGTGAGGGTTGTTTTTGATGAATCAATACCATAAGTTGTTAAGTTATTAGAGTTTTCTTCAACTAATGCAGTAGCAATAGGTGAAGAAAATCTGCCTAATATCATGCTTAGATTATGGTTATCTGCTGGATATTCTATAGGGTGTGTAATTAACCAATTTTGACCGTCTCTTTTTAGCTTAATTGTTTCATTTTCATGGGAAATATTTATATCAGTAATTTTATTTATATTAAGCTGCCATACATAAATGTTTTCATCTGTTGTTTCATGATTTTCATTATTTTTTTCAAAATGACGGTAGTAAGCAAAAGCTCCTAAAAATATAATAATTGCTAAAAGGGTTGGTACAACTTTTTTCATAGAGTTCTCCTCCTAAGGTATAACAATAAGCCAAATACAAATACAAAAAGAGGAATAAGTATAACACAAACCCCGAAAATTAATTTAGCTTGAATTCCTACTAAAATTATAGGCTCAGGGGCATATGTTTTTGGTTTAATGTTAACTATTGAGGAATCATCTTTAAACCAAGTTAATGCATTTATAACTATGTCGCTGTTTCCGCCATAACCAATGGTTTGGTCGTGAAGGAAAAATGCATTTCCTAAAACCAGTAGCTGCATTTTTTTATTATTAGATAAAGGTTTTTCTGCAGTTATGGCTATAGCTTCTTCTGTTGAAGTATGGAAAACTACGTCATTATATATATCTTCTTTTTCTTCTATAGAAAGCTTTCTAGCATTTGGAATAACTATTGCAATATTATCTTCTTCTAGTCTTCTAACTATATTATGGGATGTATATAGTGGAACAAGGGTTTTTTCATTTCCATAATAGTTTCTTATTGGGTCTGTCAAATTTATGTTTTCTACTTTTATCCCATAGTTTAAGGCAAGATTTTTTAGGTTATCTAGATTTTCAGTTTCTTGATAGTCATTAAAGGCTAAAATCATTTTGCCTCCTTTATCAAGAAAATCTTTTAATATTTCAATTTCATTTTGGGTATAATCAAATATAGGACCTAAAATACAAATAATATCACAGTCTTCAGGTATACTATTAGAAGTAATAAGAGAGTAAGAATTAACCTTTACCCATTTTTGTTCTAGAAGGTATGTAAAGAGAGTCAGGCTATCATTTTTGGCAAATTCGCCATGACCTTCAAGTATATATAGATTGGTTTGTTTTTCAGCTGTTACATCTAAAATGGCTTGGATTAGGGCTCCTTCTCCATCAAAGTAATATTCGCCAGTAGCATAATTTTTTCTTATTATATCGTAGCCATGGACTTGTTTAGACGTTTTGCTAGAAGATACAACTGCTGAATGCTCTACAGTAATCTGAAATTCATTTACTAAGTTTGGATTAGTTAAGGGATCTATTATTTCTAAAGAAACATGTTCAGTTATAGAAGACATATTTTCATATAAGTGTTTTACACCCATAGTTACGGGATCTGCTGGATTAGCAAAGAACATAATTTGTACATCTTCATCTAGTTTTTTTAAGACATTTTTACCTTCTTCTGAGAGGGTATATAATTTATTGCTTGTTAAATCCCATTGTATATGAAAAGAACTAATGATTAAATTAATAATAGCAATGATTCCTATTACTGCTACAGTAAATATAAGTGAATTACTGCCGTATTTTATATTTCGTGTTAATTTTTTTCTATTCATTACCTTTTATTCCTCCTATTATTGAAGCCATCGACTTTTAATAACTCTAACAGTTAAGAATAAAAATATTCCTGTAAAGCTTATATAGTAAATCACTGACGATAAAGAAATTATTCCATTTTGAAAGCTAGTATAGGGTTCAAATAAGCTAATAAGTTTAATTAACTTAAGAGGTATTCCTGAGAATATTCCTTGTAAGATATCAATAATCCAAAAGAATATTAAAAGACCAAAACTAATAATGGCTGATATAATTTGATTTTCTGTTAATGAAGAAGCAAATACTCCAACAGATAAAAAACTAAAGCCTAAAAGCATATTTCCTATATAAGATGTAAAAATACTTCCAAGATCTGGTTTTCCGATAATAGATACTATAATTACATGAATAAGTGTAAGTATTAAGGAAGAAAGATAAACAACACACACACTTAAAAACTTTCCTAAAACAACTTCAGTAACTGAGATTGGTGAAGAAAAAACCAGTTTTTCTGTTCCGTATTTTCTTTCTTCTGTAAATAGTTTCATGGTAAGTATAGGAGCAATAAAAAGAAAAATCATTGGCCAATTTGCCATAGAATATTGTATGCTAGGATATCTTGTGTGAACTATAAAATCACTAAAGAAAAAGCCAGTTAGTAAAATAAAAAAGCCCATTAATATGTAAGCTTGAGGTGAATAAAAATACCCTCTTATTTCTCTTTTAAATATTGTCCAGGTCTTCATAAGTCCTGTCCTCTCCTTCCTTGAATTCTTCTTCTAAAGTAATATGCAAGAATGCATCTTCCAGGCTCATTTGTTCAACTTCTAATTTAAGTATTGGCATTTTTCCGTCTGCTAGGGCATAAAATAAAGAGCGGCGGATATCTTTATCTTTTTCTCCTTTTATCATATATCCAAAGATTTTTTCATCAATCTTTTTAACTGCTTCTACAGATAAGACATTATCTAAAGAAGAAATAGTATAAAGAACATCTTCTTTTGGTCCTTCTATCTCTATATATATATTGAAGGAACTTTGAAGGGAACTAGATAAATTTTCAGGAGTATCTATTGCGGCAATTTTTCCTTTATTAATAATAATGATTCTATCACATATGGCACTTACTTCAGGAAGGATATGAGAGCTTAAAATTATTGAATGTTTTTTTGAAAGATTTTTAATTACATCTCTAATTTCTTTTATTTGCTTTGGATCAAGACCTACAGTAGGCTCATCTAATATAAGTACTTTTGGATTGCCTATTAAAGCTGTAGCAATGCCAGTTCTTTGCCTATAACCTTTAGAAAGATTTTTAATAAGTCTTGTTTTTACATTTTCAATGCCGCATAGATTCAGAACTCTGTTACATTCTTCGGAAACATTTCCTGAGTAATCTTTTAATTCGCAGCAAAAAGAAAGTAGTTCTAATACAGTCATATCTGGATATAAGGGAGGAATTTCAGGAAGATATCCTATATGGCGTTTTGCTTTTCTTGGGTTTTTTGACAAATCAAATCCATTAATTTTTATTTCTCCTTCGTCAGGAATGGTAAGACCACAAAGCATATTCATTGTAGTTGATTTACCAGCTCCGTTAGGACCCAAAAAGCCTAGAATTTCACCATCTTTAAGAGAAAAACTAATATCATCAACAGCCTTTAGGGAGCCATAGGATTTTGAGAGATTAGAAACCTCTATCATTAAAGAACACTCCTTTTACTAATAATTATTTATAGTATAATTTGATACTATGAACAAATTGTGAACAAATTGCAAAAAATAAAAAAATTGCTCATATCCTCATATTTCTCCATAGTTTTTCGTAAATATATAGGGAGTCAAATTTTATTTCTTATTTTGTAGAATTGCTTTTTATATAGAATGGTGGTGATAAGTTGAAAAGTTTATGTTCTGAAGTCGTAAAAGGATTTGGCTATAAATTAAAATCTTATACAGCTTTTCGCAATTTATATATTTGTAATACTAATTTAGGAATAAAAGTTATTAAAGTCGTTGAAAACAATATCCCTCGATTACTATTTCAATACAGTGTTAAGGAGCATTTATATAATAATGGATTTAAAAGTTTAGACAGCTTTCATCTTTCTTTGGAAAATAAGCCTTACTATATTTATCAAGACAATATTTATGTTATGACAAATTGGTTGGAAGGCAGGGAATGTGATTTTAATAATTTGGAAGATATAAAAAAGGCAATATTAACCTTAGGGGATATGCATAAAATATCAAAGGGGCTCGTCCCAGTTGAAGGTAGTTTATTAAGGTCTTTTGATGATGATTTACCATTTATAATTAAAAAAAGAATAAGAGAATTTAATACTATGAAAAAAAAGATTAATAGACAAAGTCATATGACTAATTTTGATTTATTGTTTTTAAAGAATTATAAAAGATACGAAGAATATAGTTTAAGAGCCTTAGAATGGATTGAGAAGGTTGATTATGAAAGGATAAGAATTAAAGTAGAAAAGGAAAAATATTTTTGTCATAATGATTATACATATCATAACTTAATTTTGCTTCCTGCGGGTCCTTTATATGTAACTAATTTTGAAAAATGTAAATATGGCTTCCCTATATATGATTTGGTTTATATTTTAAAAAAGATTATGAAAAGACATAAATGGGATACCAAAATAGCTGATGAATTAATTTCTTTATATGATAAAAAGATTGATATAAAAGAGATAAAAAACATACTAGTTAGTCTTTTAATATTTCCTGATGATTTTTGGAAAATATGCAATAGGTATTATAATAGCAGGAGATCCTGGGCTTTTCAAAGTCCAGTTAATAAATTAACTTTTATAATTAATCAAAAAGAAAATCAGGATAAATTTATTAAATATGTTGAAACTCTTTAAGATGTATCTAGAATAAGTTATGAATAATTATTATTATTTGATTAAGCAATTATGCTATTTCTAATAAAGCTAAAAGCTTTCTTTTTTTTATCTTTTTATTAGTGTATAATATACGGGTAAGAATTTTGAAGGGAAAGAGGGATTAACATATGGATAATCGCAATGTAAATAAGCCAAATATAAATAAAACTAAAACTAATAAGCGAAATAGTGCAAAATCCCAATCTGATTTTATTAAATTTATGGTATTAACAGGATTTGCAGGCTTACTTATTTTGCTTCTAATGTTTGGTATATTTTTTTCAATGATGAACAGTGATGATAAAAAAGATAAAAACAAGGAATCAAAAAATACTAATAGACAAGAAATTAATATGGATGAGACTTCTTTAGAAGATGCTGAAACTGGTGAAATTGAAAAGATCACTGCTGTAGTATCAAAAGAAGCAGAAGGAAATGTTATTGAAATTATTAATGTATCTACAGGTGAAGGAATAATTCTTAATATTGAAATAGGAACAGAATTAAAAGATGTATACGGTGAAGCAATGACTTTAAAAGAATTTAAGCTTGGAGATATTATTCAAACTAAATTTGATAAAGGCAGCAGAGTTCCTGAATATTTTAGAATTAGTGGAGAAGGCTGGGAAAAAAGTGGAGTAAAAAACTTTAAAATTGATAAAGAATTAAAGACAATTGAAATAGGAAGTAATGTCTATAGCTATACAGATAAAGTTATTACAATGAATAAGAATGGCTTAATATCCATTAATGACATAAGTTCTAAAGATAGGCTTACTATTAAAGGTTATCAGGATAAAATTTGGTATATTAATGTTGAAAAATCTCACGGATTTATAAAGATAAATGCTTCTGATGAAGAAGAAGGAACCGTTGAAATAGGCAATCATATATCTATGAGCTTAGAAGAAGCAAAAGAAATAGAATTAGAAGAAGGACAACACAAAATTGTTATAAAAATAGAAGGTTATGAACCTCTAGTAAAAAATATTGAAATAGAAGCAGGTCAAAGCTATGTCATTGATTTAAAAGATATGAAGAAAAAAGTAGGTAAATTACAAGTAATAGCTAAAGGACTTACGGATTATAAGATTTATATTGATGATGTTGAATACCCTGCTAATGAAGTAATCTTACTTGAATATGGAGAGTACAATTTGATAGTTAGAAAAGAAGGTTATAAAGATTGGACCAAAAAATTTAAAATTCAACAGGAAATGAATAGGATTGAGTTGGAACTAGAAAAGGAAGCTACAGCAAATCTAGTTAAAATGTTGGTTGATACAGAGCCACAAGGAGCAGAGGTATATATTAATGGTGCCTATATAGGTCTTTCACCCGTTGAAACTCAACTTCCTTATGGTCAATATAATATTTCAATAAAGAAAGAAGGATATAGTACTTTTGATTTTCCTGTTAATTTAGAAGAAGGAAGAAAAGAAAGACAATTCTTATTTACACTTCAAGAGGATGATAGTACAATAGGTGGAGATTAAAATATTTAGATATTTTTACTTTGTTTTATTAGGAGGTAATACCAGTGCATTACATGAATATTTACAATCAATGGATAGAAGATAATTATTTTGATGAAGAAACAAAAAGTGAATTAAAAAGTATAGCAGATGATGAAAAAGAAATTCAAGAGAGATTTTATAAAGAACTTGAATTTGGAACTGGAGGACTTAGAGGAATAATCGGTGCAGGAACTAACCGTATGAATAAATATACTGTTAGAAAAGCAACTCAAGGACTTGCCAATTATATTTTGTTAAAAGAAACTGATAATAATAAAAAGGCTGTTGCCATAGCATATGATTCAAGACGTTTTTCTAAAGAATTTGCAGAGGAAGCGGCTCTTGTATTAAATGGCAATGGTATAAAGACTTATTTGTTTAAAGAACTTGCGCCAACTCCAGAACTTTCTTTTGCAGTTAGATATTTAGGCTGTACTGCAGGAATTGTTATAACTGCTAGCCACAATCCGCCAGAATATAACGGATATAAGGTATACTGGTCAGATGGAGGTCAAGTACCCCCTCCTTTTGATGAAGAAATTATTAAAGAGGTTATGAAGGTAACTGATTTTAGTCAAGTTAAAGTAAAAGATAAAGGTAAAGCTAAGGAAGAAGGATTATTTAATATTATCGATGAAGAAATTCACGATGCCTATATTAAAGAAGTAAAAGCTCAAAGTATTAATGGGGATATCGTTAAAAAAATTGCAGATGATTTTACTATTGTATTTACTCCCCTACACGGGACAGGTAATAAGCCTGTTATGAGAGTTTTAAAAGAAATAGGCTTTAAAAATGTATTTGTTGTTCCCCAACAAGAAAATCCAGATTCTAATTTTTCAACGGTTTCATATCCAAATCCAGAAGATCCTAAGGCTTTTGATTTGGCAATAAAATTAGCAAAAGAAAAAAATGCTGACATCATAATAGGAACAGATCCTGATGCAGATAGGGTTGGGGTTTTAGTTCGGGATGAAAAGGGAGAATATTCTGTTTTAACAGGGAATATGACAGGAGTCCTATTAGCAGAGTATATATTATCTGCTAAAAAATCCAAAGGGATTCTGCCTAGAAATGGAGCAATTATTAAAACAATAGTTACAACTAAAATGGCAGATGCTGTTGCAAAAGAATATGACATTACTTTATTCGAAGTATTAACAGGATTTAAATTTATTGGAAAAAAGATAAAAGAATTTGAAGAAACAGGTGAGCATGAATATCTCTTTGGTTTTGAAGAAAGCTATGGTTCTTTGGCTGGAACTTATGCCAGAGACAAAGATGCAGTAGTTTCTGCTATGTTAGCTTGTGAATTGGCAGCAGTTTATAAAGATAAGGGAATGACTTTATATGAAGGTTTACAAGAATTATATAAAAAGTATGGCTACTATAAAGAAAGTTTAAATTCTATTACTTTAAAGGGAATAGAAGGGCAAGAAAAAATTAAATCTTTACTAACTTCTATCAGAAATAATCCACCTAGTGAAATAGCAGGAATGAATGTGTTAGAAATAAGGGATTATGAGGAACAAGTTGCAAAAAACCTTACAACTAAAGAAACAAGAAAAATGGAACTTCCAAAATCCAATGTTTTATACTTTGTATTAGAAGATGAAGCTTGGTTTTGTATAAGACCTTCAGGAACAGAGCCAAAAGTAAAGATTTACTTTGGAGTTAAAGGAACAAGTGAAGAAGAAGCTGATAAAAAACTGGCTGGATTAGTAGATTCAGTAATGAATAATATAATTAAATGAGCACATTAAGTGCTCATTTTTTTGTTCACAGAAGTTTTTCCCTTACATAATATGAATTATGAACCTTTGAAGGGGGAATTTATATGCTAAATGTGGGTGATATCGTAGTTAGAAAATCGTATGGTGGAGATTTGCTTTTTAGGATAGTTGAAATAAATCACTATGGCATTGCTAAACTAGTAGGCTTAAATTACAGGATTTTAGCCGATGCTCCTTGGGAAGATTTGCAAAAAGTTCATCCTGATTCTTTCTATCCTAATGATGAAATTAATATGCTTAGAATAGAAAAAAATATTAGGGATATATTAAAAAAAAGGTTTAAGGAAGACAATTATAAAAGATCAGAAAAAGATTCTATTTTAAGAAAACCAGGAAAAGTTCTTCATATAGATGGTGATCCTGACTACTTAAAAGTATGTATGGAGTATTATAAAAAATTAAATATAAAAGTAATAGGTAGAAATATTGAAGAAAAAGAGCATTCTAGCAGAATTTTATTTTTATTACGGGAAATTAAACCAGATATATTAGTAATAACAGGTCATGACTCAATAGTTAAGGGAACAAAGGATTATAAGGATTTAAGCAATTATAGGAATTCAAAGTATTTTGTTGATACAGTGAAAAAAGCAAGAGAATATGAGCCCGATATGGACCAATTAGTAATATTTGCAGGAGCTTGTCAATCAAATTATGAGGCTTTAATTGAAGCGGGAGCAAATTTTGCTAGTTCTCCTGAAAGAGTTATGATACATGCCTTGGATCCTGTTTTTATCTGTGAGAAGATTGCTTATACATCTATGCAAAACATCCTTTCTATTGATGATATACTAGAAAATACAATCACTGGAATAAAAGGAATAGGAGGTTTTCAAACAAGAGGTAAGTATAGAGAAGGAGCACCAAACTATTAGCGATTTTTGAATATTCTAAGTATAACATTATTATTAATACCTATTGACATGTTATAAAGTATTTTGGTATAATCGAAAATTTATTGACATCACTGTTCATTTATGATACACTATTTAAAGTGACATAGGATGAGGTGATGTATATGATTGTAAGGCAAGATCTTTCTCAGATTAGGAGAGATATCCAAGGATGTGTTGGAACAAGAGTTAAACTCAAGACTAATAAAGGAAGACGCAAAACTGTCATTAATGAAGGAATATTAGAAGATGCTTATCCTAGTGTTTTTGTTGTAAAAGTAAAAAATTCATTTGAAAATACTTTTAGGAGAGTTTCTTATAGTTACACGGATGTTTTAACTCAAACAGTAGAGCTTTCTTTTTATAACGATTCTGATAAAGAACAAAGTCAATTTATTTGATTTTGTTTTTTTATTTTGTCATAAATTCCTTAGGATAAATCATACATTTATATAGACAAAGGTCCTAAGGAGGGAAATATATGTCATTGGAGCTAATTAAGGAAACGGTAGAATTTGATCAGATTATAGGGAAAGAAAGTGTGCAGATTATAGTTGAAGGAGATATTATTGTACCTGACATAAAACCAGATATTTTAAGAGTTTTGCAAATCGATGGTAAGATAGATATGGAACATGTGGATATTTCTGCAGATAGGCTTAATTATAGAGGTCAGGTTAAAGTAAAGCTACTTTATGCTGCGGAAGGTTCGGAAAGACTTATACATACTATGTCAGGCAGCCTATCCATGGATGATTTTATTAATATTGATGGAATTAAAAAAGAGATGGATTATGTCATGGACTATTCATTAGAGCACTTGGATTATACTTTAATTAATAGTAGAAAGCTTAATGTTAATGCATTAATTACTCTAAGTGCTAAAGTATTAGAAAAGAAGAAAAATGAGCTTGTTGTTGGGACTGATAGTTTAGTTCCTATACAAACTCAAAGCCGTAATTTTAACTATTATAGAACGGTAGGAAGTAAGCAGGATAAAATAATTATAAAAGATGAATTAACTGTTCCCGCAGGAAAAGCTAATATACAAGAAATTTTAAAAAATGATATAAGTCTTTCTAATAAGGAAGTCAGGGCAGGAGACGAGACAATTACTGTAAAGGGATACTTAAATATAAGGACCTTGTATGCTGGAAGCATGGGAGAAAAAGAAATAGAATATATGGAGCATAATATACCTTATAATGGGAGCATGGAGTGTCCAGGAGCAGGAGATGGAGTTTATTGTTATGCGGATATTAAGATATCAGATTCCAATATCCAGGTTAAGCCTGATTTGGATGGGGAAGAAAGGATATTAGATGTTGAAGTAGAACTACAAGTTAATATTAAAGCGGTTGCTGTAGAAGATTTAAGAATTATTGATGATGCCTATTGTCCGGGAAAAGACATAATCATTAAAAAAGAAAAAATGCCTTATCAAAGACTTGTAAATAAATTAAAAGAAGTAATTACATTAAATCAAGTAATAAACATAGATGCAGATTTACCAGATATAGATTATATATATAATGTTGAAGTAAGGCCCAAAATTGAAGATATTCAACTTTTTGAAGATAAGATTGCCCTTGAAGGTTCTGCTGAAGTTAAAATGATATATATGGCTGCAGATGAACAAAATCCAGTGTGTGTACATGAAAGTATGATACCTTTTAAGAAAAATATTGTTGCAGAAGGAGCATCTATAGAAAAGAAGCTAGATGTAAAAATCGATGTAGACGATATTATTTATAGTCAGGAATCCCAAAAAGAATTTCAAGCAAACATTATTCTTAATTTAGACATAGACATTATTGACGAGCAAAAAGTAGATATTATTATAGACATGACTGAGACCGACCTGGATCCTGATATAATTCTTAACATGCCAAGTTTAATTATTTATATGGTGCAATGTGGTGATAGCTTATGGAAAATAGCAAAAAAGTATAATACGACAGTTGAAGAATTAGTAGCTATTAATGACATAGAAAACCCTGATAAAATTTATCCTGGACAAAAGCTTCTTATAATTAAAAAAATATAAATTATAAATGGCGGTTCTTAAAGCTCCGCCATTTATTTTTTTAAAATAGAATTATCCTGTTTTTATCATGAAAAAGCTAAAACTTAAGGAGTTATTTAACTTTCCATATCTATTGACAATAGTTTGAAAGTATAGTAATTTAGCTTCAAACTATTTAAAAACAGGATAAATCCTTATAGTTGACTTATAAATATTAAGATGTATATAATATAAAGTATACACACTTATGGAAATGATGTGATAAGTATATGCATGAGATTGAATTGAAAGCACGGGCAAAAATTAATTTAGCACTTGATGTAATAGGTAAGAGAAATGATGGTTACCATAACGTTAGAATGGTTATGCAAACGGTAAATTTATATGATTACATAACAATTAGGAAGACAAGAAGTCCTGGAATAATACTTAAGACAGATTTGAAATGGCTTCCTGAAGATGAAAGGAATATTGCATATAGGGCAGCAAAATTGATGGTTGAAAGATATAATATTAAAGAAGGAATTTTAATTGACCTTAAAAAAAGAATACCTGTTGCTGCAGGTCTTGCAGGGGGAAGTTCAGATGCGGCAGCGGTTTTTGTAGGACTCAATAAATTATTTGGCTTAAAGATTCCTAAAAAAGAATTAATGAATTTAGGATACAAATTAGGTGCAGATATTCCGTATTGTATATTAAGGGGGACAGCTTTAGCTGAAGGTATTGGAGAAAAGCTTACAAAATTGCCCCCAATGCCTTTTTGTTATGTGGTTATAGCAAAACCTAACTTTAGTGTATCTACAGCACATGTATATCAAAATCTGAGTTTAGATAACTTATCTTATCATCCTGATATAGAAGCAGTTATTAAAGGAATTAAAACGGGAGATTTAGATATAATAGCAAAAAATCTTGGGAATGTATTAGAAAGTGTAACAGCAAAGGAATACCCCATTATTAATGATATTAAGAAAACTATGATTGAATATGGGGCACTGGGAGCATTAATGAGTGGTAGCGGACCTTCAGTTTTTGGATTATATAGAAACAAAAAAGAAGCTCAAGCTGCTAGCACAGAGCTTAAGCTTCATAGTGAAGCAAAGGATGTTTTTATCGCTACAATATTTAATAGGGAGAGATAAGAATGGACAAAAATGAATTAGATATTAATTTAAATGAATACCTTCCTCTTAGGGATGTTGTATTTAATACACTTAGAAAAGCCATTTTATCTGGAAGTTTAAAACCTGGTGAAAGACTTATGGAAAAACAATTAGCTGAAAAAATGGGGGTTAGCAGAACCCCAGTTAGGGAAGCCATAAGAAAATTAGAGTTAGAAGGTTTTGTTGTAATGGTTCCCAGAAAAGGGGCTCAAGTTGCTGAAATTACTGAAAAAGATATCCAAGATGTATTAGAAGTAAGAGGTGCTTTAGAAGCTTTAGCAGTAAAAATTGCCTGTGAAAAGATGAAAAAAGAAGATTTAGATAGATTAAAAGTTATAATGAAAGAGTTTAATGAAGCTTCCGAAAAAAAAGATGTTGATAAAGTGATTGAAAAAGATGTAGAGTTTCATGATGTAATTTACCAAGCAACTAACAATGAAAAGCTTATTCAAATTATTAATAATTTAAGAGAACAGATTCATAGATATAGAGTAGCATATTTAAAAAGCTTTGCTGATTTTAAATTCATAGGTGATGAGCATAAACAAATAGTACATGCAATTGAAAGCAAGAAAAAAACCTTAGCGGAACAAATAGCAAATGAGCATATTAAGAATCAAGAAAAGGCAGTTATAAATTATATAAGAAAAGGAGCCAAAAATTAACCTTTAGGATTGTCCTAAAGGTTTTTTATTTGTAGTTTTATTAGGGGGACTAGCTTTTCCTGTTTTAATAAACAGGAGTTTTTTTATGTTGAATGCATAAAAAAAGAATCAAATACAAAAAATGAATTAGACAATATTAAATAATGTTTGGATGGAGATTTATTATGGAATGGTTTTTTAATAAAATAGTTAGCATTTATTCTATTTTGCTTATGATATTAACAGTAGGAATAGGCTTTTTTACCCTTCTATGGGATACTAAATACTTAATATCCCATAATCATCTGAAAGAAGCAAAATGGGCTAAAATATTAGGATATATCTATATATTTGCAGGTGGAGGCATCTATATAGCAATTAAAATACTAAGTTAGAAAAATATTTCATCCTATAATTAAATTTTAGGAGGAGCTAAAATGAGTAGGTTAAAAGAATGGTTTAAGAATAAAGCTAGAATGAATCGATGGGAAGATGAATTTCATGATGAAGATAATAAAATTACTATTCCTCTTTCTAAAAAATTGGATGAAAATATTGAGAACTTAGAATTACTATTTAAGGATTGTGGTGACTTTGTAAGAAGAAAATTTCCTGTAGGGATTAATAAAGAAATAAATGTATTTATTGGTTATATTGATTTAATGATAGATAGGCGGATTATAGAAGAATCTTTATTAGAACAGCTTATTGTCCAAGTTAGGAGTGTCCCACCCCAAACCGATAAAATTAAGACATCTATTTATGAATTTATTAGAGATGGTGGCTTGGCTACTGCTGATATTAAAGAAGTAGAAACTTTAGATGAAGCAGTTTTGGCGGTATTATCAGGAGACACTATTTTAATTATAGATGGTTATGCAAAGGTAATTGTTGTTGCTACTAAGGGCTGGCCAAATCGGGGAATACAGGAATTAGATTCGGAAGTAGTTATAAGAGGACCTAAGGAAGGTTTTTCTGAAGCCCTTAGGATGAATACAGTTCTTATACGAAGAAGAATTAGGGATACTAAATTAAAAGTAAAGCAAATGCAAATTGGGACAAGAAGCAGGACAGACATTGCCATAATGTATATTGATGATATCGTTAGAAAGGATATTTTAAAGGATTTAGAAGAACGTTTAAATAGTTTTAAGATAGACAGTGTAATAGACAGTTCCTATATAGAACAATTAATTGAAGAAGATTGGAGATCTCCTTTTCCACAGATACAGGCTACTCAAAGACCTGATAGGGCAGCCTCGGCTATACTTGAAGGAAGAATTGCCATAATAGTAGACAATACTCCTTTTGTACTTTTGGTTCCATCAACTATTAATAATTTTTTTCAATCTGCAGAAGATTATTATGATAGATGGACTATTATAAGTTTTACAAGAATCATTCGCTTTATTGCAGCTTTTTTTGCAGCGGGGGTGCCAGGATTTTACATTGCATTAACGGATTATCATCCTTCTATGATTCCTACTCCTCTTACAATGGCCATTGCTGCTTCAAGAGAACAAGTTCCTTTTCCTACGGTTGTTGAGGTAGTATTAATGGAATTAGCTTTTGAGTTACTAAGAGAAGCGGGTACAAGGCTTCCGGGTCCTATTGGAAGTACTATAGGTATTGTAGGAGGCCTTATTATTGGACAAGCTGCAGTTGAAGCCAAAATTGTAAGTCCAGTTGTTGTTATAATTGTAGCAGTTACTGCGATTTCAAGTTTTGCTATTCCTGATAATTCTTTAACTGTAGGATTTAGAATTGTGAAATATCTTATTATTGCTTTTTCTTCTGTTTTAGGCTTATATGGTTTTTTGTTAGGGGTTTTAACCATTCTTATTCATCTTGTATCCTTAAAGAGCTTTAATATTCCTTTTTTATATCCTTATGTTTCTTCAGGCTTAAGCGGATATGATGATTTAAAAGATTCTATTTTTAGATTTCCTTTATTTATGATGAAAAAAAGGCCAATTTTTTCAAGGGAAGATCAAAGAGTCCGTTTAAGATTTAATAATAAAAAAGAGGAGTAGGAAGATGGTATGTTTACAAAAAATGATAAAATTTCTATTAGACAAGTAGAAGTCCTATTAATTTTAGATTTATATAGTAAAGCTATACTCTTTTTGCCAAGAAATGCAGCAGAAATTGCAAATCAAGATGGTTGGATTTGTTTAATTGGAGCCACCATTCTAGCCCTTTTTTATGGATATATAATTACAAGACTAGTAAAACGATTTCCTAATGATACTTTTGTAGAGTTTTCTTCAAAAATATTATCCAAGCCTGTTGGAATATTTCTTAGTATTCTTCTTATTATTAAATTAACTGTTACAGTATCATTTGAGTTAAGGACTTTTGGAGAAGTAGTAAAGCAAGTTTTGCTTCCTAAGACTCCTATAGAAATAATAATTTCTTCTATGCTTTTAATGGCTTGCTATTTAGTAAGAAAGGGATTTGAAGCCAGGGCAAGATTGGGAGAAATTCTTTTTTTTATTGTTCTAATACCTATTATTGCTGTTTATATACTTTTGCTTCCTAATGTGGACTTTGAAAATATACAACCCATTTTGACAACCCCTTTACCAAAAATTTTAAAAGGCAGCTATAATTTAAGTCTTG
>JAAYRK010000085.1 GCA_012518815.1 Candidatus Epulonipiscium sp.
AGTGTACATTATTTTCTTCTTAAATCAAATAGTTTAACTTTACCCGTCAAAAAATTTATTTTAAAAAAATTTTGTATGCATAATACTTCCTGAAAACATAGAAGCATGCATCCAAATCAAAAAAATAAACTAAATTTTTTACAAGAAAGTAGATTAGCTTATCATTTTTTATTACTTTTTTTAAGCTTCACCAAATGCTTTTTTAATATATTCACTATTCATTTGCTTTCCTAAGATACTAACTAAAGGTACAGTAGTAAATGAGACAAGCATTGCAACTGTAGAAACAATCGGCATATCAATAGTTAGTATCCCTAAAGTTTGTAAGATTATATAGCCTCCTATTACTATAGCACCACTTAAAAAACCTGCCCAAGCACCTAAATTTGTAACCTTCTTGGACCAAATTCCCCAAACATATGGTCCCAAAAACATACCTGAAACTACTCCCCATGATAATGACATCAAGTATACTATAGTATTTGATTGAGATACAGCCATAAAATAAGATAAAAGAACAAAAAGAATACAAAAGATTCTCATATAACTTGTGGTCTTTTTGTCTGATAAGTCTGGTTTAATAAAGCCTTTAATAAAGTCAATAGAAATTGTAGAGCTAGAAACCAGTACTAAAGCTGCAAGAGTTGACATAGATGCCGAAAGAATAAGCACAATAATTATACCCATTAAAGCATCTGGTAATGCCCTTTCCAACATAAGAGGAACAACCATATCTGGATTAGCATTAGGCATAACAGCCACACCATTTTCTATAAAAAACAAACGACCCAAGGAACCTGTAAAATATGTACTTACCCCTATTATAAAGGCAAAAAGGGTAGAAATAATTGTTCCTCTTCTAATAGCCTCATCATCTTTAACAGCATAAAACTTATGAACCATTTGAGGTAAACCCCAAACTCCAAAACTAGTCATCAAAACTAAACTCATTAAAGGTATTAATTGAGAAGAATTAGGTATAAAAGAACCAAGGCCCGGCTCAAGCTCTGATAGTTTTGTTAATGCACTGCTAAAGCCTCCTACTAAATCGCTATTTAGTACATATATTACCATTGCTATACTGCCTATTATCATTATAATTCCTTGAATAAAATCGTTAATTGCTGTTGCCACATATCCACCTAAAATAAGATATATAGCAGTTAATATAGCCATAACTAAAACAACTGTATTAAAACCTATACCAAAAGAACTCTCAAATATATAACCTAAACCTTTATATACAGAAGCTGTATAGGGAACCAAGAATACAAACATTACTAAGGCAGCAATAAATTTCATATTTTTACTTTGATATCTCTTTTCAAAAAACTCTGGCATTGTCCTGGCATCAAGACGATGAGTCATATCACGGGTTTTTTTAGCTAAAACTCTCCATGCAAGCCAACAACCAAATATTGCATTACCTATACCAATCCATGTAGTTGAAACTCCAAAATTCCAGCCAAGGCCTCCTGCATACCCAATAAAGATAACAGCTGAAAAATAAGAAGTTCCATAAGCAAAAGCACTAATCCAACCGCCCATGTTTCTTCCACCTAGGAAAAAATCATCACTACTTTTTACTTTAGTCTTACTATATACTCCAACTGCTATCATGACTAAAACAAAAAGTATTAGAAAAGCCAACTTCATTAATACCCTCTCCTTTTTTATCTAATTAAAAAACTCCCGTCCTTATCATAAAGGACGAGAGTATATTTCCCGTGTTACCACCTTAATTCGCCGTTGTTTCACAACAACGACCTCTTCAAGTACGCCATATAAAAAAGATATGGGATACTCTAGCACTATAACGGGTGCATTCCGTTTTTCCCTACTTGAATAATTTTTCAAGAAAACACTCAAAGATGTATTCGAATTAACTGGCTTTGCCCCTTCCACCAACCGGGTGCTCTCTTTAAAAGCTATAATTAATTCTACTTCTTCTTCTCAACGCTTTATTGCATTTTTATTATTTTCTTCATTATATGATGACTTTATTACATTGTCAATAATCTATTATGTTAAATTTAAACCCTATAAGAATTATTTAAAATATTAAGGATTATTTATTTATAATTATTGTCTAAATTAATAACTATTGCCTTTGATCTAGTCATAGCCTCAATACTATACCTAATACCTTGAGTACCTAAGCCTGAAGCCTTTACTCCTAAGAATGGGAAATGATCTGGACCTCTTTCAGTTTTATTATTAATTTGAACTGTACCAACCTCTAGTTTTTGTGCAACAGTAAAAGCTTTATCAATATTTTTAGTAAATACGCAAGCCTGTAAACCATATTCTGATTTATTAGAAATATCAATAGCTTCTTCTATACTTTTTACACGCATAATAGGCAATACTGGTCCAAAAGGTTCTTCCCAAGCAAGTCTCATATCTTCTGTGACATAATCAAAAACCGTAGGCCAAATATATCTTCCTTCTCTTTTATTTCCTATAAGAAGCTTTGCTTCTTTATTAATAGCATCTTCCATTAGTTCTTGAACAAAATCTGCAGCTTTGTCACTAATAAGAGGTGTTATATCTGCATCGTCTTCAGGTTTACCTACCTTAAGCTTTTCAACTTCATCTATAATCTTAGCAACTAAATCATCAGCAATGCTATCCATAACCAAAACTCTTTTAACAGCTGTACATCTTTGTCCAGAATAATTAAAAGCACCTTTTACAATATTTTGTGCTGTTTCATCTAAATCACAATCTTCTAAAACGATTGCTGCATCTTTTCCTCCTAATTCTAATAATAAAGGAATCATTCCTGCTTCTTTTGCTATATGCTGTCCTACTTCAGTACTACCTGTAAAATTAATCATATCAATGCTAGGATGTGTAATAAGATAATCTCCTATTTGAGAGCCCTTTCCTGTAACAATATTTAATACTCCTGGTGGAATACCTGCTTCAGAAAAGATTTGTCCTAAATACATTGCACTGATGGCACCTTGTGTGGGTGGTTTAAAAATAACACTATTACCTCCAACTAAAGCTGGAGCAATCTTAGAAACTGACAAATTAACAGGATAGTTAAAAGGAGATATACATAAAATAACCCCAAGAGGAACTCTGTCTACGATAGATACTTTAGTTTTATCAAAGCCTGGAAAAGCATCACCATAAATAGTTTCCCCTGTCATTCGTTTTGCTGTTTCAGCCGTAAAATGCATAAAGTCTATAGTTCTTTTTACTTCTGAAATTGAGGAACTTTTTGATTTTGCAATTTCTTTAACTAAAATGTCAGCTATCTCTTCTACGTATTTTTCCATTATTCTTGCTGCTTTATGAATAATATCTGCCCTATCCCTTATAGGCATAAGGGCCCAAGACTTTTGAGATTCTTTTGCATTTTTGATTGCAAAATCTACATCATTCTTAGTCAATGCTTGTATCTCCCCAATTAATGAATCATCAACAGGGGAATATATTTTAATTCTCTCTTTGTTTTCTGATTCTATCCATTGCCCATTACATAAATTTTTATAAGTATTTCCTTCTTTAAAAATACATGAAATCATAATTTCACTCC
>JAAYRK010000086.1 GCA_012518815.1 Candidatus Epulonipiscium sp.
CCAACTCCTGAACCAGGATGAACTCCTGTATCTGCAATTTGAATAGTTGTATTAACTCTGCTAGTTTTTCTAGAAGCAAGGGCATCAATAGCAATTATTAAATCTGGCTTTATTTTTTTAACAACTCCTTCAATAATTTCACTGGTCTCTATTCCTGTTAAACCCATTACACCAGGTGCTATGGCACTCACTGGGCGAACAGATTCATCTACTTGCTCTGGAATATGTTCTAATAAGTGTCTTGTCACAAAAATTTTAGAGACTACTTTAGGACCTAAGGCATCAGGAGTAATATTCCAATTTCCTAATCCTACTACTAATATTACTTCATCATCATGTAAATCCTTTATTTTTACCAATTGCTTTGCTAAAACTTTAATAATTTCTTCATGAGCATCTATATCATTTTCCTTCATAAGAGGACTTTCTATGGTAACATAATTACCAATAGGCTTTCCCATTTGTTTTTCTCCTTCAGCATTCAATATTTTTACCCAGCTTACTTTTATTTTTCTTTCTTCATCTTCTTCTATACTTAACTTTACTCCAGGGATTTCGACATCTTCTTCTTTTCTGATCATTTCCCTGCTTTCAATAGCTAAATCTGTACGGATGTTAAATGCAGGATCTTTATTTTCTACAACTTTTTTTGACATATTCTCAACTCCTCGTATAATATGTTTTAGATGTTTATTTTATTAATGAAAGGAAATTCTATCTTTAACGGCATAAATGTATTTTTTCCAGTTATTTTTCTTATATTCATTGACTTATTTATTATTTTAGATTAGAATATATTATGTTTGACTAAACTAAAATATAGGTATTCCCCATACTTATGTGTCTAATTCATATACATGGTTAATCTATGAGGAGGTGACAAGATGGCAAATATCAAATCTGCAAAAAAGAGAATTAAAGTTATCGAAAAGAAAACCTTAAGAAACCGTATAATTAAATCCAAAGTTAAAACTGCTATCAAGAAAGTATTATTAGCAGTTAATGAAGGAAATCTAGAAGAAGCTAAAATTGCTTATGCCCATGCTGCAGCAGAAATTGACAAAGCAGTGTCAAAGGGTGTTTTCCATAAAAATAATGGTGCTCGTAAAAAATCAAGTCTATCCAAACTTGTTAATAGTATCGGAGCATAATTAAAACCGTCTATAGGACGGTTTTTTATTTGCTAAATTCAACTAAAAATATTTCTACTGCTAAGTTAGGGTCCATTTTACCAGTTTTTGAAGCAATATCAGTTTCTAAACAATCATTAATCCCTTCTTTTAATTTATCCAAAGTAAAAAGTTGGGCTTGCTTTAAACAATCATTTACTACAAAAAAAGGTTCTTTGATGGACTCTGATATTTTTTTAGCATTAAAGCCTTGTTCAGATAAATATTTCACTTGTAAAATTAATCTAATTTGTCTTGTTATCATAGATAATATTTTTATTGGATGTTCTTTATTATTAATAAGATTAGAGTAAATTTTTAAAGCCTCATCAGTTTTTTTATAGCCCATAGCCTTAAGTAAATCAAAAATATGAGATTCCAAAGACTTTATACATACCTTATCAATATCTTCTATTGTTATAATATTATTATCTTCTTTATATGAAATTAATTTATTAATTTCATTTTCTAAATCCACCATAGACCTGCCTACAGTTCTAACTAAGTAAAGAGAAGTCCTTTGGTCAATGTCTTTATTGTTTTTCTTAAATTTTCTTCCAATCCAGACTAATAATTCTTGTTCTTTAGGAAGTTCAAATTCCACTGCAAACTTCATTTTGTCAAATTTCTTATATAATTTATTTTTTTTATCTATATTATCTTCAACAAAAATTAAACATGTAAAAGCAGGAATATCATCTAAAAAACTATAAATTAATTCCGCATCCTTTTTTCTTTTTGCTGTAAAAAATCCTGAATTCTTTACTATAATCAACCTTTTATCATTCATAAAAGGAACTGCTTGGGCACTTTCAATAATTTGATCTGCTAAAATGTCTTCCCCTTCAAACAAAGACATATTCATTATTTCACAATCAGCTGGAATTAGCTTTTTTTGTATTTCCCCTAAATAATAATTGAGTAAATACTGCTCCTCCCCATAAAATAAGTATACTGGTCGAAAAATATTTTTTTTCAATTCTTCCTTTAACCTTATCATATTCATTACCCCTATTTTTTAGCATTGTATGAATGCTGTAATTTTTCCCATCTGTAAATATCATAACGGCTCCACTGTTTGCAGTACTAATTATATTAATATTTTTACTAGTATATCTTTCTATTACTTCCTCATGAGGATGACCATATCTGTTATTTTTACCACAGCTTATTATAGCATACTTAGGATTACACCATTCTATAAAATCCAAACTAGAAGAAGTCTTAGAACCATGATGAGGAACCTTTAAAAAATCAACATCTATAGGCTTATATTTATTAATTATCTTTATTTCTTCTTCTTTTTCAATATCTCCTGTAAACAAAAATGTTTGCTTATCAATATGCACCTTCAAAGTCAAAGAAGCACTATTCCAACCCTCATCATATTTTGTTTCATTATCTTCAGGATAAAAACAATAAAATTCTACTTTGTCAATGGATATTTTATCACCTTGTTTTAATAAATTACAAGAGATTCCTAATTGATTTGCTTTAATAATAAAATCCCGGTAAAGTTCATCTTCTTTTATATCTTTTGCTGTTATATAGATATTTTTTACTTTAATAGTCCCTAAGATTCCAATAAGGCCCCCTAAATGATCTTTATCGGGATGAGTCAAAAATAGTGCATCTATACTTTGAACACCCTTATAGCGTAAATAAGGAAGAATTATCTTGTTAGCTTCTTTTTCTCCTCCGTCAATTAAAATATTTTTATTATTCTTTGTATGAATTGCAATAGAATCTCCCTGACCTACGTCTAAGAAAACAATTTCGCAAGAATCTTGTTTAATAAAAACTATAAGCCATAGACTCATACAAAAAATAAATCCATATAGAAATACTTTTTTATTAATCTTGTATTTTCTTTTAAAAAATATATACAATACAGGAATTATTAAGCATAAGTAATATAATATTATCTGCCAAGCTAAAGGCCTCCCCGTAATAATATTAGCATAGGGTATTTTTAAAAATAATTTTATTATATATTCATAAAAGCAAAGTATATAATAAACTATTCCCATTATAAAACTTGCTCCATCTATCCAAAAAAGACCCACTACCCCTGCTAAAAAGCCAAAAGCTACAAGAAAACTTGCCAAAGGTACTACGATTATATTTAACAAAAAACCAATGCTTGAAATGTAATAAAAATGATAGCTTACAATAGGCAATGTTGCAAGCCCTGCCCCAAAAGATGCTCCTAATAGTTCACGTATTCTTTTATTAATAAAATGAGCCTTATTAAAAAGGGGGCTAATAAAAAGCAATCCCAATATTGCAGTAAAGGATAATTGAAAGCCGGCATCCCATAAGAATAAAGGCTGACACAAAAGTATTAAAAAGGCCGACAAGCTTAATGAAGTATATATATCATGCTTTCTTAACAATATTTCACTTAGTAAAATTATACTAATCATTATTACAGCTCTTATAGTAGATACTCCAAAACCAGTCAATATACAGTAAAAAGATAAAAAAAGAATAATAAATAAATTCCTAAAAACTTTATTAATTCTTAAGGATTTTAGCAAGCCTTTTAAAAAGATTGCAATAATTGATATGTGTAAGCCTGAAATAGCTAAAAGATGAGATATACCACCCTGTTGATAAATTAATTTTTCTTCTTGGCCTAAACTGCTTTTTTCTCCAATAATCATAGCTTTTATAATAGAGGCTTCTTTTTCTGGTAATAGATTATCATAGACCTTTGAAATACTATCTCTTAAGTTAAACAACTTATTTTTTAAAGAATTAGATCTTGATAGAACACGATATGATTTACCATATAATTTATAATCAATTCTTCTTGTTTTCATATATAAGGCTTCATCCCACTGTCCAGGATTTCTACAAGCTTCAATCTTTAATATTTCTCCTTCAATTTCAATTAAATCATCAACTTGAACTTTTTCCTTATAATCTATATATATCTTTATTTTTAAAGGACAATTAAAATATTTATTAGCAGATTTTATTTTCTTTGAGCAAATAATAGCAGTAATTTTGTTATCCTCATAATAATTAATATCTTCTACTCTTCCTATAATCTTAAGCTTTTTAGACTTATTATTGTCTATCAACTGATTTATTAAATCATCTTGTGGCATTAAGGCTTCATTTATATTAACAAATCCTAACAGAAAGATTAATGGAAAAAATAATATTCCCTTCCACGAGGACTTCTTATACAAAATTAACTGAATACTAACAAGTAAGATAAAAATAAGGACGGCATAGCTCATTGATAAGCTATACCGTCCCCCTAATATACCAAATAAATAAAATAAACATATCCAAACTAGCGGACGCTTCATTTTAATCCTCCAAATAAACTAGTCTTCAATTAAACTCTCATCTCTTTCAAATTGGATACTAAAATCATAATGTCCTTTAAATTCTGCTTGTTTTTCCCCTTCAATTAAAAATTGAACCTTTTTTACATTAGGTAATTCCGTTAATGAATTTACTATTGAATAAATAGTAAGAGTTTCACCTGTTGAACCACCCCAATGTTTTGCTCTAAAATCATTGTTTAAGTCTACATAACAAACGCCATCTTTAGTTTTAATATCTTTTATTACTGTTTCTTTAGGAACTGTAATAAACAAATCATCTCTTTGCGGACCTAAAATAAGCTGTTCTACAACATATTTTTCTAAAGGAACATTAGGATTAACATCTACTTCCCTTTCTTCTAATACTAATTTCTCTCCATTATTATCAGCAAAATATAACTTTATTTTTTGAACATTTTTTGATGTTAATTCTTTACCATGAGAGTCTAATAAAACATCATCTCTTGTAACTGCACCAATAGCTTTTCCGTCATAGCCTAAAAGGGAATCTCCATCAATAAAAAACTCTACAGAATTAACAAAATCAAATTCAGTTAAGGTTTTTATTAAAGATGCCCTTAGCAGTACTTGTTCTTGCGGCGACATATTATTGTAATAAGAAGAAATATCAATTTCAATCTTATCATCTTTTAAAACTGCCGTATATACTGTTAAACCTTCGGGTATTGAAGGCCTAAGCCCAACAGTATTAGGCATTTTCTGTAATTCTTCTATTGCATATTTAATTAAGTCGTCTTTTTTTTCTAAGTCTACTTCGCGTTTTTCTTCCACCAGTTCAGAATTAACACTATCGATAAAATATAATTTTATTTGGTTAACTTTATTATTATCCTTGTTCTTTCCATTATTACAGCTTGCTAATAAAATAATTAAGGCTAATAAGCTCAGTATTAATATTAATACTGTTTTTTTAGAGTTCATTTTATCCCTCATTCCTCACTTGAAGCCTATATTTAATTGTGAAAGCAATATCAATAGTTTGGGACTATAAGCTTCAAATTTTTTGAATCTTATACGGCTATTAGAGAAAAACTATTAACGCCATACCTAAACATCATATAATATAATAATTACAATCATAACAAATAGTTATTACAAAACTATTAATTTTGTTTTAAAGGTAGGCGTACAACAAACTCTGAACCTTCACCCTCAGCACTATTTACTTTTATACTTCCATGGTGAAGTAAAACCGTTCTGTGGGTAATTGACAGACCTAATCCTGTTCCACCAGTTTCTCTGTCTCTTGTTTTATCTACCCTATAAAACCTATGAAAAATCTTTTCGTAATCCTCTTCCGGAATACCTATACCAGTATCAATTACTTTAATAAAAGCATTTTGATGGTCAGCATCAACAACTACTTTTACTCTTCCATCATTAGGAGTATATTTTATTGCATTTTCGACTAAATTAGAAATAGCAAGGGTAATTTTCATCTCATCTGCCTCTAAAGCTACTTCACGAAAGCTTTCATATATCAACTCTATATTCTTTTTATTTGCTAAAGGATAAAGACGTTTTAAAATATCTTCTACCAATTGGTTAAGGTTAAAACTCTTTATTGTCATAGGTACTTCTTTTTGATCTAATTTCACTAATAATAATAAATCATTAATAATTGCTGTTAGCCTATCTATTTCTGAATCAATATCTTTTAAAAACTCTTTATACATTTCTACAGGAACATTTTCTTGCAGTGTAAGGGATTCACTTAAAACTTTAATAGAACTAAGGGGAGTTTTTAATTCATGGGAAACATTTGAAACAAACTCCTGTCTTGATTGATCTATCTGTAAAAGCTTGCTAGACATATTATTAAAAGCATGCCCAAGCTCTGCTAATTCATCTCTGCCCTTTACATCAATTTTTTGGTCTAAATGTCCCTCAGTAATCTTTTGTACAACTTTTAACATCCTTTTTAAAGGATTTGTAATGATTTCGGAAGCAAAAAAGCTAATTATTCCTATAATCACACTAATAAGTACAGTAAAAATATAAAGTTGGTTTTTTAATGTATCTAATGTTTCACTAACTAAGTTATCTATAGGTGCTGAAATCCTTACAACACCTAAAATCTGTTCCTGATCAACTATAGAAGCAAAAGCATCTATGGTATTATCTTCTTGTTTTACTGCTAAATCCTTTCCTTCAAGAGCTATAAGCATTTCCTTGTATACATGGGTCTTTTTCCCTTCCTCTTTTTTCTCTTTCATGCTTGAATCAAGGACTTCAAATCCTTGGGAATCTACTACAATTATTCTGGATTCAAGTTCTTTACTAATTTGTTCAATTTCATATAGAAATAGCTCTTTTTTTGTGTCATCTAACATATATTTTCCTATAGCAATATGACCGGCAGTTACATTGGCTTGTCTAAGCAATTCTGCCTTTCTTTCTTCTATAAAATAACTTTCAAGTCTTTTATATACGGTCATTGAAAATATGATTAATGGAATGAAATTTACTAAGATAAGACTAACTAATATCTTCCAACGTATGCTGTTAAATCTAATCTTTGAAATAGTAACCTACCCCCCATTTTGTATGAATATAATCTGGCTGACTAGGGTTTTTTTCTATTTTTTCTCTTAGCCTCCTAACATGAACGTCAACCGTTCTTACATCTCCTGGATAGTCATAACCCCATATTGTCTCTAATAAACTATCCCGACTATAAACTTTTCCTGGATTAGAAGCAAATAACTCTAGCATATCAAATTCTTTTGCAGTTAAATTTACTTCTTTTCCATCAACAAAGACCCTTCTACTGCTAATATCCATCTCAAGGCCGCTAACCTTAATTTTCTTCTTATTGCTTGCTTTTTGGATATTGCTTACTCTTCTTAATATTGCTTTAATCCTGGCCTTAAGTTCTAAAATATTAAAAGGTTTTGTAATATAATCATCAGCACCGTATTCAAGTCCCATTATTTTATCCATATCTTCGCCCTTAGCAGTAAGCATAATAATAGGTACATTAGAAAACTCACGAATTTGACGGCAAACATTTAAACCGTCGATTTTAGGAAGCATAACATCCAGTACAATTAAATCATACTTCTCCTTTTTCACCATTTCTAAGGCTTCCTCTCCATCATAGGCAGCATCTACCAACAAATCCTCTTGTTCTAAACTAAACTTAATGCCCTTAACAATTAACTTTTCATCGTCAACAACAAGAACCTTATTCTTCATAGCCAACCTCCTAATTTACTGTAATTTTATCTTTTATTTTCTCAAAGGTTTTATCCCCTATTCTAGAAACATTTTTTATTTCCTCAATTGATCTAAAAGGACCTTGAGAATTACGATAATCAATAATGTTTTGTGCAATAACTGCACCTATTCCTGGTAAACTTTGCAGCTGATCCAAAGATGCAGTATTTATATTTATTAAATTATTAGTAGAATTTTTAACAGAATTATTAGCAGTATGTACTTTTAATTCACCGTCATCTCTATTTTCTACTTTTATTTGTGATTTGTCAATTTCTTCTCCTATTTTAGGTATATAAATCTTTTGTTCATCAAATATTTTTTCAGCCAAGTTTAGTAAATTTAAGTCTGCATCTTCCAAGGCTCCCCCCGCCATATCCAGAACATCTATTATCCTACTCCCTTCTTTTAATGAATAAACACCAGGTTTTTTTACTGCACCACATATATACACGTAAAAGATATTTTCAATTTCTTCTTCAATTATGTCTTCTACATCATTGTTATCTTCTTTTATAACTTCTCCATCATTTTCATTGTTATCTAGAGCTTCAATTTTATTATCAAAAGACTCCACAAAATAATCATCATCTTCCAGGATGTCCTCTTCTAAAAAAATTGCTTGATTATTTGAAGTATGTCTAGAATCAAATTGATTATTGATGTATAATATTCCACATATAATAAATACTATTATAATGCATCCCTTAAAAAATAATTGTTTATTCATCTCATCATCCTTTTCATATTTAATTTTTTATTTTAAAGGGTAAAATATTTTACATGACTGTATTTGACATAATTAGAGAGGAGCTAGATAATGTTAATCTTTAGATTTTTAAGCAGACGTCGTGCTATTCTGCTTTTAATGATAATATTATTTCAACTTACTCCATCCTTTAAAATCTTTGCCCAAAATGAACCAAATATACAATCAGATTCGGCAATTGTAATGGATTCAAAAACTGGAACAGTTATCTATAGCAAAAACATTCATAAAAAACAGTATCCAGCTAGTATTACTAAAATAATGACTGCCCTTTTAGCAATAGAAAAAGGAAACCTTGATGATACAATTACTTTTTCAAACAATGCAGTATATAGTATTGGCTGGGGTAGCAGCCATATAGGTATGAGAGAAGGAGAACAAATAACTTTAAATGATGCCATATATGGAATGCTTCTTATGTCTGCCAATGAAGTTTCCAATGCAATAGCAGAACATATAGATGGTTCTATTGAGAATTTTTGTAAAAACATGAATGACAAAGCTAAAGATCTTGGAGCCTATAATACAAACTTTGTTAACCCTCATGGTCTGCATGATCCAAATCATTATACTACGGCATATGATATGGCTCTAATTACTAAAGAAGCTCTCAAATATGATAAGTTTAGGGAAATTTCAGGTACAATTACATATATTATTGAGCCCACTAACCTTGTGAATGAGCCTAGATATTTGGCACACCAGCATAGACTTTACAATAAAAAAGCCTATCCAAATTCCTATTACGAAGGATGTGAAGGCGGAAAAACGGGATTTACAAATGAAGCAAAACATACCTTAGTAAGCTATGCAAAAAAAGATGATTTAGAGCTTATTGTAGTTGTACTTAAAGCAGAAAAACAAGAAATGTATAATGATACTAGACTCTTATTAGATTATTGTTTTGATAATTTTGAATTAGTCACTTTAATTGAAGAAGGAGATTCTGCTGGAGAAATATCTATCCCCCTAACTAAAGATGGGAACGATGAAAAAACTATTGAAGTATATGCCAAGGAAAATCTTGAAACTGTTATGGCTAAAGAATTGACAGAAGAGATTACTAATGATCTTTCTATTTCAAAAGACTTATCCTTACCAATTAATGAAGGCGATATCGTTGGAACTCTTAATTATTTTTATCAAAACAAACTGCTTGCTAGTGTCGATGTTATTTCTTCTGAAAAGATTGAAGGAAACGATGCTATAGAAACCATGTCTACAAAAGGAATTAATAAAACTGGCTCTTCTACTAGCTATTTGGATAATAGAATTGTCAGGATAGCAATTATGTTAATAGTTACATTAGTAATTATGGCTTTGTTCTTTTACGTATTATATCTTATTAACCGCTATAAGCAAAGAAAACGGCCAAGCTATTTCTATAAAAATTATGGTAAACGTTAAAAAATGGGCAAATTAATTTGCCCATTTTTTAA
>JAAYRK010000087.1 GCA_012518815.1 Candidatus Epulonipiscium sp.
CTGTTCTTTATAAGGTAAGGTTTGGTAGCTACAGCCACCACATAAGCCAAAATGAGGGCAAGAAGCCTGCTTTTCTATAGGGGATCTTTCAAGGACTTCTAAGATAGTTGCTTCTATTTTATCTTTTCTTTTTCTAGTTATTTTTGCTCTTACTTTTTGTCCTTTTATTGCATTTTTTATAATCACTTTTTTTCCATCTATATAAGCTATTCCTTTGTTTGGAAAGATTATATCTTCAACAATTAAGTCAATAATTTGATTTTTCTTAGGCATTTTAATCCTCCATTATGTTTGGTTTTTAAAAAAACAATGAGACGGTTTGCTCTTTGTTTCTTATCGTTCTTTATCATAATAATATATCTACTTTTTTAATACAAGGATAATAAAAAACCCCTAGCTCTTAAAATTCTTAATGTAAAAAACTGCAGGAAAATAGCATAGCTTTTTACCTACAGTTTTTACACATAGAACTAAAAAATAAAGTATTCAAATTACTTGCCAAAGGTTAGCTTCCTTGCCTTTTTGATGTTTTCTTGATTCTTTCTTCTTATAATTGCCATAATTGATAAAACGATTATATCAATCAATTGAATAATCAGCCCGACAAGTACGCTCCAAGGTGCCCAGACCAATGCAATATCTTTCCATCCACTTTGAAAAAGCAAAGGTATTATTATTATTTGGCAAATAAACAAAATTAGTACTGTTAGATCAAAAAATAATAGTAACTTTGTCTTCTTAATGAAAAGAATGGCAATTATCAAAAGTGCTATACCAACAATAGATATCCCAGAGAAAATGATATCAAATATCCTCCATATATCAAAGGCAAAACCTTGTTTTTCCTGACCAGTTGTTATTGCAAATATATCATCACATAATCTGTCTATTGATGCTGCAGCATTCATATTTGCAAGAACACACACTGCAATATCTTTCTCTTTTGAAAATATCATTCTAGATGAGTAATTGGGAGTTCCACCAGAGTGTCCGATAATCCCACTTCCAAAATATTCCCATCCTGCAAAGTAACTAGCTGGATTTTCACCATAAAGCAAATATTCATGTGAAGAATCTATCAACTTTTTATACTCTTCAGGTATCTTAGCATCTCCAAGCTGAATCATTAAATACCTACACATATCCTCAATATCTGCATACAAATAGCCGGCTGGAATGCGGCCTTCCTTGACGTCTATTTCATAATCAAATGCTATTCCATATCCAAGTCTAGTTCCTTCGCATATCATCACGTCCTTTGATGGTGTTCCGACAAAAACATTTTCTAATTGCAATGGAATTAGTATTTCTTCTTCCATGTATTCTTTATAACTTTTTCCTGATACATTTTCAATGATTGCACCTAACAAATTGTAGTTTGTATTGGCATATGAATAACTGCTTCCCGGTTCAAACTTCAATTCACTTTTGGAAATGGAATCCACCCATTCCATTAATGACATTTCAGGATTTGCACTTGGATAATCTCTTTCAGAATTCGTAAATCCACTAGTATGTCTTAATAGTTCCTCAACACTGATTCTGGCCCTATTACCATTATAATAAAGCTCAAAGTTATCAAGTAAATCAGAAATATCATCATCAAGGCTAAGCTTTCCTTCGTTAATAAGTTTCAATATTCCTAATCCTGTAAATGACTTTGTCATTGAGCCTATCTGATATAAACACTTTGTATTAGTGTTTCCATAATAATTTATATTACCATTATTATAAACAACTACACTCAGATTCTTTACTCCACTCTTTTTTTGAAACTCTTCAATATAGTTTTGAATCTCATTCATTGGAGTAGCATAGGCCTTATTCCAAGTGTTTGAAACTAAAAAAACAATAGCAAATACAAAAAATATAAAATTACATCTATAAAAAAATTGCTTTTCTTTCATATATAATCACCTCAAAAAATATTAATAAATAATCTATCTCAAACAAACATATAATTGCACCTATTCTAAGAAATATTAGATAAAATCACCATACAATAACTACACTATTTTTACTCAAAAAAGAAAAATCCGTGGTAACACGTCCCTAAAAAGCTTTCATCATCATATGTATCCTTAAGTTAAAACAATCATCTTTAGCATATAACTACTCCTTTTCTTCTTTTGTGCTTCTCCTACAATTTTTTCTATCTTAATCATAATAATCTATTTGTTTTTTTATGACAAGAATAATCTTTATAACACCTTGGATTTTTTTAATTCAAGGTGTTTTTGATAACGTTTACTTTTATTAAAAAACTATACTACATTCAACTTTTTCTTCATATTTCCCAAATAAAAAAGCAGGATAGCTTTAAGCTTTCCCGCTTTTAGAATACTTAGCATTACCTAAATAAAAATTTCATTTTTTCTTGGTCATTATTCCTCCACTGTATTTGGTTTTTGAATTTCTCCTTTTTCATTTATTATGGTTCCAAAAGAAGCTGATAAGTCTCTTAGCATATCAATAATCTCTTTTCCTCTTCCCTCTTCTTTGTTTAACAAGTTGGCTTTGCAGTATTGGATATTTACTGGATAAAATTTTCCTTTTATAAAGCCTTCTTTATCTAGAGTTAATTCAAAAATTCCTGTCCTGCCACATAAATCATCATTTTTTAAGAAAATAAAGTTGCCTATGCTATATAATATGGGCTTGTCTTTATAAAATTCTATCCCTTGTAGTACATGGGAATGATGACCTACAACAATATCAGCACCAGCATCAATCATATCGTGAGCCAATTCCCTTTGCCAATCGCTAGGTACTTGAGCATATTCTACTCCCCAATGGGGTATTAGAGTTAAAATATCACATTCTTTAGATGCCTCTTTTATATTTTGAAGTATTCTTTCCTTATATTCGGTTTTATAAATTGCCGCTCCAGGTTTGTCTTCTGTTGCCTCCCAACTACTCCAGGGAATAATAGAAGTAAAAGCTAAAAATCCTACTTTTATTCCATTCATTTCAATAATCCTTACTTGTTCTGCTTCATCTTTGTTTTTGCCTCCACCAACATATGCAATTTTGTATTGATCCAGGGATTCTAAAGTATCATAAAAAGCATCTTCTCCAAAATCTAAAGTATGATTGTTGGCAAGAGATACTAAGTCTATGCCGCTATTTACCAAACCTTGAAGGCTATCAGGGTTAGAACGAAAACCATAGCCTTCTGGTTTTTTCGTTGAACCTCTTGTACTAACACTAGTTTCTAAATTGATAACTGCTAAATCCGCTTCCCTAGTAATATCTGCTACATCTTCCCAAGGATAGTCAACCCCTCTCTCCCGGATATAATCCCCTATGTAGCTATCCATCATTACATCTCCCATAAAAGCTATTACGATTTCTTGAGGCTCTTGTGGCTCTGGTATTTCGGATATTTCTTCTTTTTCTTCTAATTCAATTTCTTCATTGTTATTTTCTATTGATTGAGATTCTTTTTCTATTTGCTCGTTAGCTTCTGTTAGCGTTTCTTTAGATTCATTGCAACTAGTTAATATAAAAATTATAGATAGAATGATCAGCCATAAAATTTTTTGCTTTTTATTGTTCATTTTTGCGTCCCCCAGTCAGAAGCAAAGGAAGGGTTCTTTTGCTCCCCTATCTTTTCTTCCTTATTATAATAATCTATCTGCTTTTTAAAAACAAGTAAGACAAGTGTAAAACAAGGGGACTATTCTTTTAATCCTCAAAAGATTTTATAATATCGTATTTAATGAAAAGTTTTTTAGAAGAAATGCGTATATCTGGTGAATTATAAATATTACCAATATGCTTTTCTTCACTATCCTTAGTCCAATAAAGTTCATTATCCACTATCTTTGAACTAATATTATTTCGAATAATAAATTCGTCTGCACGTACAAAAATTTCTTCATTTAGTTTAAAGGCATAATACTCTTTAAAAGTAAAGCATTCACTTTCATCAATTTGTATGAGCGTACCAACACAAGCAGTATTATCGTCTTTATTTTTTCCCTCTTGCCCCGAAGTATTATCTTTTGTTTGATTATCATTTTCTGTTAATGTTGTGTCTTGAATAGATGCAACACTATTTTCACCTTTATCATTAATATTTACTGTTTTTGTTTCACTATCATATACAACTTCTTTATCAAGTATTTCTGCAATGGCTCTAATTGGTACGTAAACTGTTCCATTATAAGTAATTGCACTAGTAGACACAGGTTGATTATTAACTTTGATATTTACCTCATTAAGTAATACATTAATAGTCTTAGCAAATATTGGAGTAACTGATATAGTAAACCCTATGATTATACCTATAATTAATTGCTTATAATTTTTAATATTATTCATCAAACAACGCCTCCACAATATTGTTAATATTTTATTATTATATTATCATAATAGAAAAAATTTTTAAATATAGTTTTGGCAATAATTAGAACATCAGATAGTATTATACTTTTCTGTATGCATTTCAGCTCAATTTTATTTATTCATATCATCTTAAGTTTTTTTTATTTCATCGATAAAGGAACAAACTTTTCTTTACTTACCTTGTAAAAATTCCTATTATAATATTTTAATCTCATCATGTGTTAGTTGAATATATTCAGTGGAGCAAATTCCAGCATCTAAAAGCAAAGCAAAAAAAGAAAAAATGTATAACAAATAAAAAACACCTCCAATTGTAATTTATATTGATATACCAACTACAATTAAAGGTGTTTCATAATTAAACTCATTTGAGTTATTAAAAAAAATTACTTATGCTTTAAAGACTTTATTTTACTGGCTTTTGATTATTCTTCATCAGATTCCCAGTTATGATATACTTCTTGTACATCATCATCGTCTTCAAGTAATTCTAACATCTTATTAAATTTCTTAATATCTTCCTCACTAGTTAGTTTCGTTGTTGTTTGAGGAATCATAGCTACTTCTGCAGAAATCATCTCTACTCCTGCTTTTTCAATAGCTTCTCTAACTGCTGAAAAATCTTCAGGACTAGTTAAAATTTCATAACCTTCTTCTTCTGCTATAAAATCTTCTGCTCCTGCATCAAGGGCCAACATCATTAATTCATCTTCATCTATTTTATCACTTTTTTCAATCATGATTTGTCCTTTTTTATCAAACATAAAAGAAACACAACCTGTTGTCCCTAAATTTCCTCCGCCTTTTGTAAAAGCATGACGAATATTGGCAGCAGTACGATTTTTATTGTCAGTTAACACATCTACTATAACAGCTACTCCGCTTGGGCCATAGCCTTCATAGGTGATAGATTCATAGCTAGATGCATCTCCTTCACCTGCAGCTTTTTTTATGCTTCTTTCTATAGTATCATTAGGCATGTTGTTTGATTTTGCTTTTGCAATTGCATCACGAAGCCTTGCATTGTTCTCAGGATCTGGACCTCCTTCTTTTACAGCTACTGCAATTTCTCTACCTAGCTTTGTAAATATTTTTCCTTTTTGAGCGTCTGCTTTTGCTTTTTTATGCTTAATATTCGCAAACTTAGAATGACCTGCCATTCATTTTCCTCCTAACATTTCATATCGTTGATATTTTAGCATGTTTCTATGGATTTGACAATATCGGCAATTTCATTCAAATCAGTAACAATATAATCTGCAAATTCTAGGGCATTGTTGGAAGCTGAGGCCTGCTTTTTAAACCAAATAGTTTTTATACCTGCTTTTTTTGCACCAATGATATCTGCTTCAAAATCATCCCCAATAAATATTGTTTCTTCTTTTGAAACTTTGGCTTGTCCTAAAGCATATTCAAATATCTTCCTATGGGGTTTTGATTTGCCTACTGCCTCTGAATAAATAAACCAATTGAAATAATGTTTTACATTGGATTTTTCTACTTTTTTATCTTGTGTTAAAGGAAAGCCATTACTAATTATCCCTAAAGGATATTTATTTTTTAAGCCTTCTAACAATTCTTTTGCACCGTCTATTAAAAAGGGCCAAGTGGGATAAATTGAAAGATAGATTTCATTAAGCTCCATGGCTAATTCTTTATCTTTAATATTGTATCTATCTATTAAATCTATAAAACGATTGATACGAACTTGTGCATGACTTAGTTCTCCTTTTTTATATCCATCCCAAACTTTTTGGTTGCATTCATCAAATATTTTTGCAAAAGCCTTTTTATCATCTGGAATGGAATACTCCTTAATAAGGTTATCATAGACTTTTTCTATGGTCTTTTCTTGTGCCAAATCATGGTTCCATAAAGTATTATCCCAATCAAAGAAAATGGCTTTTAACATAACTAACTTCCTCTCGGTTCATTATATATCTATTCTACATCAAAAGAAAAAAACAAGAAAGCACAAGAAAAGGACGGTTTTCTTCTTCCAAGTTAACAAGTGCCTGGAAGAAAGAAAAACCGTCTCCCTACTTCTTTATTATTCTTGACTAAATAATGCAGTACTTAGGTATCTTTCTCCATAGCTTGGAGATATTGCTAAAACTTTTTTGCCTTCTCCAAGTCTTTTTGCTACTTTTAGAGCTGCTGCTACTGCAGCTCCTGTTGAAATGCCTACTAAGATTCCTTCTTCTTTTGCCATTCTTCTTGCAGTATTCATTGCCTCTTCATCTTCTATCTTTTCTATTGAGTCATATATAGTTGTATTTAAAACATCTGGAACAAAACCTGCCCCTATACCTTGGATACCATGAGGACCTTTCTTTTGTCCAGAAAGAACTGCTGATTTAGCAGGTTCTACTGCTACAATTTCAATATTAGGAATGGCATTTTTTAATACCTCTCCGCAGCCTGTAATGGTTCCACCAGTTCCTATTCCAGATACAAAAGCATCTAAATCTGTTCCCATAGCCTCTAGGATTTCTTTTGCTGTTGTGTTGCGGTGAACTTCTGGATTAGAAGGATTTTCAAATTGTTGAGGCATAAAATATCCGTTTTTTTCTACTAATTCTTTAGCCTTATTAATAGCCCCGCTCATTCCTTCAGAACCAGGAGTTAAAACAAGATCTGCCCCAAAAGCTTTGAACAATTTTCTTCTTTCTAAGCTCATGGTTTCTGGCATTACTAAAATTACATTATAACCCTTAGCTGCCCCAATCATTGCTAAACCTATTCCTGTATTTCCACTAGTAGGCTCTACTATTGTATCTCCAGGCTTAATTTTTCCTGCCTTTTCTGCAGCGTTAATCATACTTAAAGCAATTCTATCTTTAACACTACTGCCTGGATTATACCATTCTAATTTAACATAAACATCAGCACTGTCTTTTTCAACTAATTTATTTAGCTTTACAATGGGAGTATTACCAATTAGTTCATCAATTGAATTATATACTTTATTCACAAAACCACTCCTTTTATTAATTCATATTATTCTTATCGGTTTTTATGGTTTTATTTTACTACAGCTATTCATGTACTGTCAATAACTACTTTTATAATTTTTATAATGTACGAAGAGCAACCAACACACAAGCCTCTACTGCATTGATTCCCTTTTCTTTAGCAAATTCTAAGATCTCTTCACTTACAGTTCCCGGTTGTAGCCAAATATTTTCAATTCCTAGTTGGGCACATTCCTTTACTATTCCTATCCCAATTTTAGGATTAACTACAAAATCAACTACTTCAGGTTTTTCTGGTAAATCCCTTAAACTTTTATAGGCTTTATCCCCATCAATTTCTTCATACTTTGGACTAATAGGATAAACTTTATAGCCTGCTTCTTTTAATTCCTTATAGATCTTATAACCATACTTGTCTTTATCTGTTGTTGCCCCTACTACAGCCCATATTTTTTTCTTCATTAATTCTTCTGGCTTCATTTTACTCCTCCTTAGTATTATCAAGCTCTTCAACTTTTAATTCTTCGTCTATCCATGCTCCATATACACTGTTAACTTGATTAATTTCTGCTTGAGCATTTGTCTTTTCTATTATTCTCTTACTAAAGGAATCTTTATTCTCTTCTTCAACTAAAACTATAAATTTAATTTTATCAGTATAAATAGTATCCTCTATAACATGACCTTCTTGTAAAATTTCATACTGTACCTTTCCAAGTAATGAATAATCCGTAATTACATGAAATCTTCTATAAAGCTTTTTTTCAATTATTCCAGCTTCTAAAAGTCCTTCTTTTGCAGCCTTTCCATATGCCCTTACAAGGCCTCCTGTACCTAATAAGGTCCCACCAAAATACCTTGTCACTACAATAGCAACATCTTTTACATCTTCTCCTTTTAAAACATCCAAAACCGGAAGACCTGCTGTGCCACTAGGTTCCCCATCATCGCTAAATCTTTGTATTTGATTTCTTTCTCCAATTTGATAAGCAAATACGTTATGGGTAGCATCCCAATATTTTTTTCTCATTTCTTCAATGAAACTTTGGGCTTCTTCTTCAGTTTTTACAGGCCTAACTGTTGCAATAAATTTTGATTTTTTTTCTATGATTTCTGCTTCTGCTTCTTTGTATATTGTTTTATATTTAATTAACATAGACATACTCCTTAATTAAATATCATTTTAATTATTATATCATATTATAAATAAAAAATAATTTATTGTCTCAGTTCTTTTTTTCTATAATTTACAATTAGGGCCTTTAAAAACCATAATAACTTTGTTAGTATATTATTAACTACATATTTACCTTTTCAAAAAAAAATAGTACTATATATATAGTGATAATATTAGGGAGGACATCTATATGGATAGCAACCAAGTGCTAGAGCTCATACTTTCCAAAATACAAGGCATGGAAGAAAGAATATACGGAATGGAAAACAAAATAGAAAATCTTGGAAACGAATTCATAGAATTAAAATCTGGACAAGATAAAGTTATTACAAATCTTAAAAAGTTGGAGACAAAAATAGAAAATGAAATTACAGAAAAAATAAGAGGACTTTATGATGCCCGTGAAATAATAAATGATAAACTTAGTGATATAAATGATAAAGTTGACAATCTTTCAAATAGAATTGACAAACATGAACTTATTATAAAATTAACTGAAGAATCAAATGCTAGTCCTATTAAAGAAAATATACTTTAATTTTTCAATAAAAAACACCTTGCCTGCTTATGCACAAGGTGTTTCATCCATTATGTCATTAATTATATAAGACATGGTAATTGGTGTAACAGAATTTGATATTAATTTATTAATAATTTCTTTTGCTATTTCTTTTTCATGAGTAAGGCAGTCTATTTGATCAGTTTCAGTACAAATTGCTTTCCCCAGGAAACTCTTTTTTTTCACAATCTCTATTCCATAAGTTTTCATCGAGTTATTACCATCATTTCCTTCTTTTTCGAGAAGAAAGTATTCCAATTGTATAATTTCACCATCCAGTGTACTGCAGTTTCTGGTTCCTTCTAAATACTTCGTGATCATTACACTACCCCCCGTAAATATTTATTAATATAAGAATTGTATACTTACGGGTTTATTATAAAGAAATTCTTAATAAATGACTAGTGTAAAATTTCGCAATATTTAATTGTTTTTAAATAATTTCGACAACATTATAAATTAATAAATAAATTCCCTGTCGAATTATATTATATGACTTAATTATTTGCGATATTTTTTTAATAGTTACTACTATTTAATAAGATATTTTTCCATTTTATTGCATATTTTTTGACTAACATTAGCTTCTATATATATTCCTTCAGGCCTATAGTCTTCAATAAGCTTCTCTCCTTGCCCTTTTATAAGTTGAAGAATTCCTATATCTGAATAAGGAACTAAAGCTTTTATTTCTTTCCTATCAGCTTTTAAGATTTCCTCTACTGCAGACAACAAATCATCTAGGCCTTGTTTGTTTTTTGCAGATATTTTTATTGTTTTTTCTGCTCTATTATCTATAGGAAAAATGCTTAATGGGTCTTTATCGCATTTATTATATAGAGTAATGATAGGCTTACCTAAAGCTTTAAGATTAGCCAAAGTTTCATATACTGTTTCCATATTTGCCTCTATATTTTGTGCAGTACTATCTACTACATGAAGCAGTATATCTGCATGTTGTGTTTCTTCCAAAGTAGACCTAAAAGCTTTAATTAAATGATGAGGAAGCTTTCTTATAAATCCTACAGTATCAGTAAATAATACTTCAGAACCTCCTGGAAGCTCTACTTTTCTTGTTGTAGGGTCAAGGGTTGCAAAAAGTTTATCTTCTATTAGTACATCTGCTCCCGAAAGAGCGTTTAAAAGAGTTGATTTTCCTGCATTGGTATATCCTACAATGCTTACTAAAGGTATTCCTGTCTTTTTCCTTCTAGCTCTTACAAGTTCTCTATGACTTTCTAGTTCCTCCAATTCTTTTTTTAGCTGACCAATACGGCTTCTAATATGCCGCCTATCTGTTTCTAATTTCTTTTCCCCTGGTCCTCTTGTACCAATTCCTCCTCCAAGCCTTGAAAGATAAATCCCCGAGCCAACAAGTCTTGATAGTCTGTATCTAAGCTGTGCTAACTCAACTTGTATCTTTCCTTCCTTAGATTTTGCCCTTTGTGCAAAAATATCCAGGATAACCATAGTCCTGTCCATAACTTTACATTCTAAAAGTTTTTCGAGATTTCTCATTTGTGCAGGTGAAAGCTCATCATCACAAATAACACCTGTTGCATTTAATTCAAAAACTCTTTCTTTAACTTCTTCAATTTTACCTTTACCAATATAGGTGCCAGGGTGAATACTGCCCCTTTTTTGAATAATTTTATCTAAAGTAATAGCCTTTGCTGTTAAAGCTAATTCCTCTAGCTCATCTAAATTCTCTTTGGTATTATCATCTTCTGTTTCTACTCCAATAAGAATAACCTTTTCAAATTCTTCATCAAAATATTCTTTATTGTTCAAAGCAATTCTCCTTTTTTGTATATTATACAAAACAGATAAATTTACTAATAAGAATGCCATTTTTTAAAAAAATAAAACGGCATAGACCGTTTTATTTATAATTGGAAAAGAAGTTCACTATAAGTAGGCATTGGCCAAATATCTTCATCTACTAAGCTTTCTAAATAATCTGCATCTTTTCTTAGTTTTTCCATTTGATTAACTACTGCTTCCTTGTAATAACATGCCTTTTCATAGGAGTCACTAGTTATAGTTTTTGCTTTTTGTACGCATTTTTCTAATTCTTTTAAATTAATGTTAAAGGAATTTATAGTATCAGTTAATTCCTTAAGCAAGTCTTTTTGAGCATCAACATTATAAACTCCTACATTTAAAATAGAACTAATAGATTGTGCTACATGAGTAGAATATTCCATAGCAGCAGGGAATATTTCTCTTTTAGCCATTTGAATCATAGTTTCTGCTTCAAGGCTTATGGTGTTAATATAATCTTCAAGTAATACTTCAAATCTTGAGCAAAGTTCAGATTTGGTAAATACTTTATGCTTTTCAAATAAATGAATAGATTTTTCTGAAATAAGGGCAGGAATTGCTTCCACTGTTGACCTAATGTTTGGAAGACCTCTTCTTTCAGCCTCTTTTTCCCACTCCTTAGAGTAACCATTTCCGTTAAATATTACTCTTTTATGTTCTCTAATAGTTCTTCTTAATAAGTCATGAACTGCAAGATTTAAGTCTTCAGCTTGTTCAAGTTCATCTGCCATTTCAGATAATACTTCTGCAACAATCGTATTAGTTATTACATTAGGATCTGAAATGGAAGCTGAAGAAGGTACCATTCTAAACTCAAATTTATTACCTGTAAAAGCAAAAGGAGATGTTCTATTTCGGTCTGTAGTATCTTTAAATACTTGAGGTAGTGTAGATACTCCTATCTCTAGTATTTCCCTTTCTTTAGAACAAATATTATCTCCTTTTTCAATTTGCTCTAAAAGCTCTGTTAATTCTTCTCCTAAAAAGATGGATATAATAACAGGCGGTGCTTCACTAATGCCTAGTCTATAGTCATTACCAGGATTTGCAGCAGAAACCCTTAGTAATTCTGGATATAAGTCAACTGCCTTAATAACTGCAGTTAAAAATATTAAAAACTGTAAGTTTTCATGAGGAGTCTTACCAGGTTTAAGTAGGTTTTTCCCTTCATCTGTTGCTAAAGACCAATTATTATGTTTTCCAGAACCATTTATCTCAGCAAAAGGTTTTTCATGAAGCAAACATGCAAAATCATGCCTGTTTGCAATCTTTTTTAGTGTTTCCATGATTAATTGGTTGTGGTCTGCAGCAACATTTGCAGTGCTGTAAAGTGGAGCTATTTCATACTGTGCTGGTCCCGCTTCATTATGCTTAATCTTAGAAGGTACTCCAAGCTTCCACAATTCAATATCCAGCTCTTGCATAAAAGCTGCTACTCTTTCTTTTATAGTCCCATAATAATGGGCTTCTTTTTCCTGAGCCTTTGGAGTCGAAGCCCCAAATAAGGTTCTACCTGTTAACATTAAGTCTTTTCTTTTATTAAAGAACTTTTTATCAACTAAAAAGTATTCTTGCTCTGCACCAACTGTTGTGATAACTTTTTTTACCGTAGTATTACCAAATAATCTTAGTATTCTAAGAGCCTGTTTTGATATAGCTTCCATAGACCTAAGTAAAGGAGTCTTCTTGTCTAAGGCTTCTCCCGTATAAGAACAAAAAGCAGTTGGAATATAAAGAGTTACCCCATTGGCATCTTCTTTAAGAAAGGCAGGGGAAGTACAATCCCAAGCAGTATAACCCCTTGCTTCAAAAGTAGCCCTAAGTCCTCCTGAAGGAAAAGATGAAGCATCCGATTCTCCTTTAATTAATTCTTTCCCTGAAAACTCCATAATAATACGTCCATCGGAGGTTGGTGAAATAAAAGAATTATGTTTTTCCGCAGTCATGCCTGTCATTGGCTGGAACCAATGGGTATAATGAGTTGCTCCTCTTTCAATTGCCCAATCCTTCATGGCATTAGCAACAACTTCAGCAACTTTAATATCTAGATTAGCTCCTTCATCTATAGTTTTCTTTAAAGCTTTATATGTTTCTCTTGGTAATCTTTCCCGCATAGTTGCATCATTAAACACATTGGATGCAAATATTTCTGTTAATAAAACCTTATTATTCACGTTTCAACCTCCTGTATTGTATATAAATAATATGATATTTGCTGCTTAGTTTATTTATAAAAGGCGTTCTCAAACGTGTCTTGAGAACGCCGGAATTTCCGATTAGTAATTATTTAAGATTTTATCATGAAATAAACTTCTTTACAAGTAAAACCTTTAATTAAAGGGGAAAGTGAGGGTAAAGCAAGAGGACGGTTCTTCTGAAGCACGGGGACGGTTCTTCTGCTTCATTCTTCAAAAAGAATGAAGCAGAAGAACCGTCCCCGTGCTTTACCTGCTGTTCTTTTTAATTTTGATTTAATTCTTCATCATCAAAATCATCTTCTACTTCTTCATCTTGGCTTTTGATAACTTTTCCTACTTCTTCAATTGATTTTGCTGTGTTTTGAATCATGATTTTTACTATCTTTTTAACTTTAGGTTCAATGTCTTTTACTGTGTTCCCCATTTTTGATGCAAAATCTTTTGCCCATCTTTCTACATCTTTAATAAATTCTTCTCCGCGAAACTCAAATTCAGAATCTTCTTTAACAGAGTCATCTTTACCTAATGCGTTTAACATTTCTACTGCTTGTTCTGGTGTGATTTTTCCTTCGTCAACCATTTTTAAAATCATTTTAGTTTCTTCACTCATATTAATCCTCCTCTTGATTATTTTCATCATATTTTTATTGATTACTTATTTTCTCTAATATATACGTAGCTTATTAAATTTTGTTTGAATTTCCTTTCTTTTATTAGCATTAATTTTTATATATTTAGAATTAAGCTATTTATTTTGGGCAAGATAATAATGATTTTACTATAAACTATATTTTTAAATCACTTATAGTTATTTTCAACATAAACTAAAGTATATGAATAATAAATTCTATAAGACATCCTCCACTATTGCAAACAGAATTAGAAAAGAGGGGGTATTTATGAGTCAAGAAAGTAAAAATACAACAGAAGAAATTGAAATCCTAAAAGCAGCTTTAGAAACTTTGCTAAAACATAGAAACTATAACTTTTTGGATCCCCTTGTTCAACATCTAAGTAGAAAAATCGATACTTTAATTAATAAATTAATCGAAGAACAATCTAACTGTCCAGAAATAAAGGATTAATATTAAAAACTAAGGGACATCAATTTAATGTCCCTTTACATACATTATTTATTTTTAGCCTGCTTATTATCTTTTATTGGTTTTTGTCGTCCTTCATGGTCCATATAATAATTTTCCTTTAATATAAGCTGGGAAATAGGTACAATTTCATAACCTTGCTCTTTTAAGCCAGTTATAATGGTATCTAGAGCATCCTTAGTATATTTTGCATTGTTATGAAACAATACTATAGATCCATTTCCTAAATGTTTATGGTTAAGTACTTGCTTTATAAGAGGTTCAACTCCATATTCCTTCCAATCAAGAGAATCGACATCCCACTGCACTGTATAATAATTACATTCTTCTGCCGCTTCTATAACTGTATTGTTATATTCCCCAAATGGTGGTCTAAAAAGATTCATTTCTATGCCTGTCAGTTTTTTTACTTCCTCATGAGCTGCCATAATTTCCTTTATATTTGCTTCTTTTGATAACTGCCCCATGTGGGGATGTTTGTTGGAGTGATTCCCTATATCATGCCCTGCTGCAGCAATCTTTTTTACTTCCTCAGGGTATTTTCTTACCCAATCCCCAACCAAAAAGAAAGTAGTCTTTACGCCATGTTTATCCAGTATCGCAAGTAAATCATCTGTATCATCAGCGCCCCAAGCCGCATCAAAGCTTATTGCAATTTTTTTCTCAGGTGTTTCTACGCAATATATAGGAAGCTTCCTCTGCTGTTTACCGGAAACTGTATTAAAGACTTCCGTTACATAAGGCCTTGAAAGACTCATACAAAAAATTATCAACAAAAGAGCCCAAACGACTTTGTTAATTCCTTTCAAATTTATAACATATATTTTCATAGGAATCCCCCCTCTTGATATTACTATTCAAAGGGGGGATGGCCATATTCTTATTATTTATAATAATTTAAGCAAATCCATAGAAATATTTTTGTATTTATTATTCGAAAGTTTTTCTATGGTAACTATAGCTTTTTTTATAAATTTTTCTTTTAATTTTTTCGTTTTTTCTAATGCCTTAGTTTGCCTTACCAATTGTATGACTTTTGATATTTCTTCGTTTGTTATATCAGCTTTTTTATATAGTAGATTTTTAATTTGGGGACATACTTTCTTATCCTCTAAGGCATATAATAAAGGAAGGGTATATATTCCTTGCCTGATATCATTGCCAATGGGTTTTCCTTCTATTTCTTCGCTTGAAACATAATCTAAAAGATCATCATAAATTTGAAATGCCATTCCAAAATAAGCAGCAAATTTCCCTAAGGTATTTAAAGTTTCTCTTTTGCATTTACTTTCATAGGCTCCTGTTAAAATACTCATTATAAATAATACAGCTGTTTTTCTATAAATTCTTTTTAAATAATCTAAAACTGTCACATCCATATTATATTTTATTTCATATTGGTCTATTTCACCTTCACAAATTGTCTTAAAGCCATGAGCAATTTTATTTAAATGTTCATAATGCATTTTATCTGACAATATGGTAAATGCTTTGGTAAACAGATAGTCTCCTACATAAACAGCCATGTCTTCTCCCCATTTTTCCTGAACTGTTACCCTACCTCTTCTTAATTTAGAGTCATCAATTATATCGTCATGAACAAGAGTAGCTGTATGAAGAAGTTCCATAGAGGCTGCTAAGGGAATAATCTTACTTTCATCATAGTTGCCAAACTTAGCTCCTAAAATTACAAAGGCTGGCCTTAATCTTTTACCACCTGCTTCTATTAATTCCAAACAAATATCTGTTAGTAACTTTTTCCTGGAAGGAATGGCTTCTTTCATATAGTTTTCTACTTTTATTAGCTCATTTTGTATCTCAGGATATGCTTGCCATAAGCCCATTATTAATCGTCCCTTCTTAGTTCTTTAGCCAATTTTGTGCTTTAAAATGATTATGGAGAAAATTAACAGCTACTCCAACAAAAAAACCTGTTACTACAGCTGAAACAAGAAGAACTGGTAAATAAATATAAATTTTAAAGTCTTGTATATATATTGCGGCTACAAAAAGCTGCCCTATGTTATGAAATATTGCACCACAAATACTTATAGAAGATATTCCTATAGCATCTTTAAAATACTTATATAATAAAATCATTACAATATTGCTAAGAAGTCCCCCTGTAATACTAAATAAAAAAGTAGAAAGACTTCCTCCATACATTGAACTTATTATAGTTCTTAATATAACTACTATTAGTGTTTCCTTCCAACCTAATATTAACAAAGTAAATAAAGAAATAATATTGGCTAGTCCCAATTTTATTCCTGGAAAAAGAACTGGGATTTGACCTTCAATAATATGTATTATAACTGCAATCCCTACCAATAAAGATAAAAAAACCATTTTTTTAGTCTTATTCATTATATCACCATTCTGAGATTAATATGAAAGTTCATCAAGATTTTCTTTCTCACCTTCTATTTTTATTAGAATATTATGAGGCATACATACTGCTATATCTCCTGGTTTAGACAACCATCCTGTATTAACACAAACCAAATCAGGACAATTGGCCTCACTAAAACGAATTCTTCCATTCTCAATTCTAACCCTGTTATAATGCCATTCTTCATCATGTATAAGCCATTCCATAGGCTCCTTGATACTATCTAAGTCAAATTCTTCTATGACTTCTTGATTTTTAATAACCTTAGCTTTTAACGCTTTTCCTTTATTAGCATTTCTATATATTAAAACAAATAAAGAACTAACTACTAACAAAGAAAGTACAATTATTATAACTATCTTGTCGCCCTTTTTCATCTTATTTCCCCTTAATTATTTTTTTCAATTAAATCAAATTTTGGATTAGTTAATTTAAAACTATCTTTAAGTCCTGCTGTAATATATACTTTATTATCATCTGTTATTATGACTGCCTCTACATTTTCCATCTTTTCTATTAAACTTAATCCTTTTTCTAATCCCATTACATATAAAGATGTTGATAGGGCATCTGCATCAATAGAACTATCTGATACAATAGTACTACTAATGATTCCTTCTTCTGCAGGATAACCTGTTTTAGGATTCATAATATGATGATATTTCTTGCCATCTTCAATAAAATACCTTTCATAATTACCAGAGGTCACCACAGCCCTATCTTTTATTTCTATAATAGCTAGATGACTACCCCTTTCATCTAAGGGATTTTGAATTCCTATTCTCCATGGACTTCCATCAAGCTTAGTTCCTATAGTAACTACATTCCCACCTAAATTAACAAAGGCAGTATCAATCCCATTATTTGTTAATATTCTTTTCACTTCATCTCCAGCATAACCCTTTGCAATTGCTCCTAAATCTATAGCCTGACCTTTATTTCTAAGCTTAACAGACAAATTTTTTTCATCTAATAATAAATCTTCATAATTAATTAAACTAAGAAGGGAATCTATTTCTTCCTTCTTTGGAATTCTTGCATCTTTTGTTCCTATCCCCCACAGCTTTACAAGAGGCTCTACAGTAAGATCAAAAGCTCCTTCTGATAGTTTACTATACTCACTGGATTTCTGTATAACAAAAAAAGTGTCAGGACTAACATTAACAAAATCTATCCCTGCATTTTGATTAATGCTGATTACTTCACTTTTTTCTTTGTTTATAGTCATTTTTTCTTCAATTTCCCTAATCCGCCATATTGATTCATCTATAGCTTTTTTGGCTTTTTTACTATCTTCATCATATATTTTAAATTCAATGATAGTACCAAGGGCAAAAATTTCTTCTTGTATTATATTTTCATTTTCTTTATTGCCTTTATTATTGCAAGATAAAAGTGTAGTTATTATAATTATAAGTATAGTCACAAAAATCATGCTTTTTTTCATTTTTTCACCAACTTATGTAAGTATGTTATTACATATTATATCGTTATTACTCAATAAATATCAATTATAATCATATCTATATTTATAAGTCCTTAAAATATTTTAATATAAAAAACCTAACTTAAAATAAATTCCCCAAGCTTAACTTGGGGAATTAAATAAAACTTTAATTTAATTATTTTGCTGTTTCTAATGCTTTATTAGCTATTGCTTTGAAACTGTTTGATGTGCTAGTTGCACCAGTAACAGTATCAACTGAATCTACAGCTTGTTTTTCAACAAGAGCTTCTTCAAGCTGAGGGATTGCTTCTGCTGGTCCAATTCCACTTTTGTCTTTCATATTTTGGTTATATTCTTCATTAGTCTCTTTAGAGTCACCATTTTCATTTACTTCATCATAATCAACTGTAGTAATTTTACCATCTTTAACTTCAATACTTATGACTGGCTTCCAGCCATGATCGTCAAAATCGTCTCCTTCAGCTGTATAAGTACCGTCTTTATAGGATACTTCTGTAGTTGTACCATCATTATCATTAGTTCCAGATTTATTTCCTGTATTACATCCTCCTAATACACTAAGAGATAAAGCTAAAACTAGACATAATACTATAATTTTTTTCATTATAAGCCTCCTCTTTTACTATAAAAATTTAATTTCTTACTAAAAGCATAAAAATTGATTACAGCACATTCTACTATAGGAAACTTTTTTTGTCAAAGGTCATATCACTCCATTTAGGAAAAATTTGAATGATTTATATTGTTTTTCTTTTGTATCCTTAGTATTCCTCTCAATTTTATTGGTTTAAATGGTATGCAATTAATAATAATTATGATATACTCACATTAATACTAATTTAAAAATATAATTTTTGATATGAATATCTTTATGATTAATATGTGTCAAAATGTTAATAATATACACTAAGGAGGCAAATTATATGAAGAAAAATAGTAAAAAAGTATTTATACTTGGAGCTGGATATGGCGGAATTCAAGCAGCTCTTACATTACAAAAGAAAAAAAAGAAATCTGATAATATAGAGATTTATATCATAGATAAAAATCCATTCCACACTCTACTTACTGAACTCCATGAAGTAGCAGCTAATCGTATTGACGATAAAGGAGTAGTAGTATACTTAAAAGATATTTTCAAATATACTGATGTTAATATCATACAAGACTATATTACAAAAATAGACTTTGAAAAGCAGGAATTAATATCTGAAAAAGATAACTATGCCTACGATTATCTTATTATGGGAATCGGCAGTGAACCACAATTTTATGGAATAGAAGGTTTAGAAGAAAATGGCCTTACTCTTTGGTCTTATAAAGACGCCCTTAAAATAAAAGACCATATTATATCTATGTTTGATAAGGCTGCAAAAGAAAAGGATCCCGATATTAGAAAATCATATCTTACTTTTGCAGTAGTCGGCGGAGGATTTACTGGAACGGAAATGGTTGGTGAACTAGCTTTATGGGTTAAAGACTTAGCCGAAATTTATAATATTGATTTAAAAGAGATAAGACTTATGCTCATTGAAGCTCTACCTAAGATTCTTTCAATTATAGATGATTCTCTTATAAGTAAAGCTGTAAAATATCTTAAAAATAAATTATCTGTTGAGATTCTTACCGATAGCCCAATTACAAAAGTAAATAAAGATTCCTTTGTAATTAATAATAAAGAAACTATTAAATCTCATACTCTTATTTGGACTGGTGGTGTACAAGCTAATAACTGCCTTATAGAATTTGATTTAGAAAAAGGGAAAGGTCAAAGAGTCTGTGTAGATGAATATACAAAAACCCATTATGAAAATGTCTTTGCTATTGGAGATTTTGCATTATTTATGACAGAAGATAATAAAGCCCTACCTGCTTTAGTTGAAACAGCCCTTGAAACAGGAAAATATGCAGCCAAAAATGTTTTAAACCTTGTACGTAATAAGGAATTAGAAAAAGCAGAACCTAAATTACACGGTATAATGGTTTCTGTAGGTAAAAACTATGCTGTTGCAGATATTATGGGAATTAAAATGTCAGGCTTACCTGCATTATTTATGAAGCATATGGTTAATATCCATTATCTTTTTGGAATTGGTGGATTTGAGTTAATAGGAAAATACTTAAAAAATGAATTTTGGGGTGTTAAACATAAAAGAGGTATCATCCACAGACATATGGATAAGCTTTCTCCTACCTTTTTACTTGTGATTTTAAGACTTTATCTTGGTTATATGTGGCTAATGTCTGGTATAGATAAGATAAACAATGACTGGCTTAAATATAACATGCTTGCTGGAAGTAATGCAGATGCAACTACTGGAGCATCCATTATGCAGCTTGTTTCCGAACACACCCCTGGATGGTATGCATGGATTGTAGATACTTTAATTATCCCAAATGCTATGCTCTTCCAAAAGCTTGTAATCATAACGGAAATTGGTCTTGGTTTAGCATTTATTACAGGTACTTTTACATTCTTAGCTGCTCTTGTATCTATAGCTATGAATATTAACTTCTTACTATCTACAGGCCTTAATGATTTATGGTTCTTAATTTCTTCCATACCTATGTTAGGTGGTGCCGGAAGGGCCTTTGGAGTGGATCATTATCTCATGCCTTATCTGATGAGACAATGGAGACATTTCGTTAGAAAAAGAAAAATCAAAATTAATCTATGGAAATAAACAAATCACCGGCTAGCCGGTGATTTTGAATTTGTGGTAATATATAAATATAATAAATAAAAAGCTTTTAATAGACATTAAGTATCAAATATTTAGATAGGAGCATATCATGATTAACTTAAATATTTTAGATGTCAAAAAAGCTATGGATGAGCTTTTAAAAGGAAACCTTTTTGATGAGTTCGAAGTAAGAATTACTGAAGTACATACCTTTACAAAATTCCATATTGATGGCAGTTTAAATAAAGCTTTTCTAAATGATGAAGAAAAAAAATTATATAATCGGAATTTTGTCTTGTGGAAAGAAGTAAAACCTCATGTTTTTAATATTATCAAAGGAAAAAGGCCTCCTACATATTTAAAAATTGTATTTTCTGCAGGTAAGGATATAGTTGTTGATTTTCCTTCTGAAATATCAGCTCTTTTTATTAATTTAATATATTCACAAGGAAATTTTTCCTGCACTAGTGGTATAGCATTAAATAGTTTTTCTTTAAATAAAGAAATTGAATATGAATGGGATAACTATGTTCACAATTTCTTTAAGAAAGCTAATATTTATGTAGAATAAGTTTATCTTTCTTTTTCAGACAGAAAATAATCTACAACATTTTCTATAGAAACCAGGCCAATAACCCTGCCTTGCTCTACTACAGGCATTCCTATGATATTGTGCTGTCTTAACCTTTTAGCTGCTTCTCTTATTGATTCATCAGCCATAGCAGTTATAACGTCTTTACTCATGGCCCAATCTACAGGGCAAGCTTCGTAATGGCCTGTTGTACTTAAAAATCTATATATATCGGCTTTTACAATAAAACCTACAAGCATCTTATTTTCATCAACTACAGGAAGACCATTAACCTTTTTAGTCTCCATTATTGATAAGGTTTTTTCTAAAGTATCTTGAGGCATCACCATATAAAAAGTATCACTCATAATATCTTTAACTTTCATATCAACCACCTCTTTTAATTAATTTCACTTTCATTATATCATACTTTATTTAAAAATCATACTTTGTTGTTTGTCACTCACCAAGATAGAGTGCTATTAATTCTTGACATTTATTTTTTTCATGGTATAAGATATTGTAAGAAAACAAAAGAAAGGAGATATGCTATGGCTCGTGAAAGTGGGAATCTATCAATACATAGTGAAAATATCTTTCCTATCATAAAAAAATGGTTATATTCAGATTCTGATATTTTTATTAGAGAACTTGTTTCTAATAGCTCTGATGCAATATTAAAGCTAAAAAAGCTTGTATCTTTAGGAGAAGCCTCTGTAGCTGAAGATACAGAGTACAAAATTGAAGTAATTTTGGATGAAAAAAATAAAAGTATAAAAATTATTGATAACGGTATTGGAATGACCGATGAAGAAGTAAAAAAATATATTAACCAAATTGCCTTTTCTGGGGCTGAAGACTTTTTAAAAAAATACAAAGATAAAATGGATAAAGACCAAATAATAGGCCACTTTGGTCTTGGATTTTATTCTGCATTTATGGTAGCTGACAAGGTCCAAATAGATACCCTTTCCTATCAAGAAAATGCAAAGCCAGTACGTTGGATTTGTGATGGTGGAACACAATATGAAATGGAAGAATCCGATAGAAGTCAACGCGGAACAACAGTTACTCTTTATATTGGAGATGACGGAAAGGAATTCTTAAATGAATATAAGCTAAGAGAAATCCTTGAAAAGTACTGTGCTTTTATGCCCGTACCCATTTATTTTGAAAAGGTGGACCAAAAAAAGAAAGATTCAGAAGATAAAAAAGAAGATAAAAAACCAATAAATGATACTAATCCCTTATGGTTAAAACAACCTAACAAATGCACCGATGAAGAATATAAGGAATTTTATAAAAAAGTCTTTATGGACTTTAATGAACCCCTATTTTGGATTCATTTAAATATGGATTATCCTTTTAATCTAAAAGGAATTCTATACTTCCCAAAATTAAGAAATGATCTTGAAATAATAGAAGGAAAAATTAAGCTTTTTAATAACCAAGTATTCGTTGCAGACAATATTAAAGAAGTCATCCCAGAATTTTTACTTCTTCTAAAAGGTGCTATAGACTGTCCTGATTTGCCTCTTAATGTTTCTAGAAGCTTTTTACAAAATGACGGCTATGTAAATAAAATTTCTAACTATATTACAAAAAAAGTTGCCGATAAGTTAGTATCCCTTTATAAAACAAAGAAAGAGGACTATATTAAGTACTGGGACGATATCCATCCCTTTGTTAAGTTTGGTGCAATAAGAGAAGATAAATTTTATGATAAAGTTAAAGATATTATACTTTATAAGACAATTAACCAAGATTATCTAACCCTTAAAGAATACTTAGATAAAAACAAAGCCAATCATAAAGATAGAGTATTTTACGTTACCGATGAACGTCAACAAGCACAATATATTAAACTCTTTAAAGATAACAATATGGAAGCTGTTATATTAAATTCAACTATAGATAATCCTTTTATGTCACATATAGAAATGCGTGAAACAGGTATTAGCTTTTGTAGGATTGACTCTGATTTGTCTGATAATTTAAAAGAAGATGTTAAAGATAAAGATGAAGAAAAGGATAAAGACTTTGCCGAAAAGCTAGAAAAAATCTTTAAAGACAGCTTAAATAACCAAGAACTTAAAGTTCAAGTAGAAAGTCTTAAAACTGAAGATGTTTCTGCTATGATCCTTCTTTCAGAACAATCTAGAAGGCTAGAAGAAATGAGTAAAATGTTTGGCTCTATCAATATGCCTGGAATGTTTGCTAAAGAACAAACTCTTGTTTTAAATAAAAATAATAAACTAATACAATTGATTTATTCAAAAAGTGAAGATAATAACGAAAAAGAACTTCTAGATATGCTTTGTAATCAAATTTATGATTTAGCAATGTTAAGTCATCAACCCTTAGAGCCTGATGCAATGAATAAATTTATTGAAAGAAGTAATAAAATCTTAACTAAAATCTCAGAATAAAAACAATAACAGGCAATATTGCCTGTTATTGTTTTATCTAATAGGAAACAGCCTGTGAAATTCCAAAAAGATATAAACACCTTTCTTTTACCTTTTTCCCCATAATCTCTTCAATGGCCTTGCTATATATATCAATTTGTACTTTATACCTATCCATTATTTTTTTTACTTCATCTTGAGGATTGTCCCTGTCTTTTATATAATCTGTTTTATAATCAACTAAAACTATTTCGTCCCCTTCTTTAAAGAAACAATCAATAATCCCTTGGATAAATATCTCTTCATTAGAATTTAAATTACTATATATTTTTTGGGCATTAAGAGATAGTATAAAAGGAATCTCTCTTTTTACAAAAGAAGATTTTCTAATTCTTTCTGCCAAAGTGGACTTGCAAAAACTTAGCAAGGCAGGAATATATACTGTTTCCCTTTCTTCTTCAGTTAATAAGCCTTTAGCTTCCATATTGATAAGTTGATTTTCTATATCCTTATAATCTTTAGCATTAAAGTCTAAATGTCTCATTACCTTATGAATAATAGTACCCCTTTGAGCTCCCGTTAAGCCTTTGTCTTTTTCAATAAATTTAGGAGTTAGTGGCTGTAGATCTTCAAGCATGTAGCTAGTTTGATAATCCCTATACTCCTCCTCATACTGGCTTTTTATTTCTGAAATAGATATTTTTACTGAAATATTTGTAGCAGCCTCGTAAGGGTAGCTCCAGGACAATTTATTAAATATCTCTTCTCTTTGTGGACTATAAGCCTTTTTATAATCCCAATTAAGAAGAATATTTCGTAATTCTTCTTTTTTTATTTTTTCAGTTTCATCTTGAATGCTTATGTCTTTTGGGGACCATGAAAAAATCTGCCAAGAAGAAGAATCTTCATAAAGTTCTTTTACAGAAGCCTTTAGGGATTTACCCCAAGTCTTAATTATTTCTCCATCCTTATGTCTTGCTAATGCTAGAGCTATCCAGTCAAGATAAGTTTTTGAATCAGATAATATATAAGGTGAAAGTTCTTGTTTATTAGAATAAAGCTGTCTTATCCACTTTTTTGCACTATCTTCTATGTTTTTTACTGTACCCATTAGTATAAGTTTTTCTCTTGCCCTAGTAAGAGCAACATATAGTATACGCATTTCTTCTGATAAGGTTTCCATTTTTATAACTCTTTTTATAGCAACCTTAGCCACAGTTTCATAAAAAACCCTTTTTTCATAATCCACAAAATCAGGTCCTAATCCTAAGTCTTGGTGAAGAAGTATAGCATTATATAAATCTAGAAGATTAAATTGTTTTCCTAAACCAGCTACAATAACTACAGGAAACTCTAAGCCCTTACTTTTATGTATACTCATTATCCTTACTATATTTTCATTTTCGCCTACAATCTTGGCAGCTCCCATATCTCCTTTACTTATTTGCATTTTTTCATTAAATCTAACAAAGTTAAATAAACCTTTAAAACTAGTAGCTTCATAATTTGCAGCCCTGTCCCTTAATATTCTTAAGTTAGCTTGACGCTGTTCTCCACCTGGCATAGCTCCTAAATAGTTATAATAATTTGTTTCCATATATAAAGTCCATAATAATTCATCAATAGGAATATGGGCAGCTGTCTGTCTCCAACTTTCTAGTTTAACCATAAACTTTTTTAATCTATTAGTAAGTTTAGACTCTTGAAAATCATGCTCAATATATCTTTGCAAGGATTCATAAAAATCTCCGTAGGCAAAACTAGTTCTTATTTCTACTAAATCATCACAAGTTAATCCTACTATAGGAGACCTTAAAACCGTAATAAGAGGGATATCCTGCCTCGGATTATCAATGATTTGAAGTAAAGATAGTATAATTTTAACTTCTATGGCTTCAAAATAACCTGAAGATACATCAGCATAAGCAGGGATTCCTTCTTTTGTTAATTCTTCTGTAAATATACTAGACCATTTTTCTGTAGTACGTAATAAAATAACAATATCCTTAAAGTCTACTTTTCTATAGCCTTGTATTTTTTTATCATAGACACAAAAGTCATCTTCCTTAAGCAACTTTTTTATTCTTTTTGCTATTATCCTAGCTTCAAGTTCAATGCTAGATATAAGCTTAAGTTCATCCTCAATATCATCAACTTCATCATTAACAATTTCTGATTCTATCACATGCAGTTCAATAGGACCACCTAGATTAAGGTCTTTTGCCTCAGGATAATTTGCACTATAATTAAGGGCCGCCTTATCATCATATTCAATTTCTCCTAAACTTGGAGTCATAATCTGCTTAAATATAAAGTTAACCCCATCGAGAATATTCTTTCTACTTCTAAAGTTTTTATATAAATCTATTCTTTGTTCCTTGCCTTCTCCTTGTGTGGAATAAGAATTATACTTTTCTATAAACAAATCAGGTTTTGCTAGTCTAAAACGGTATATGCTTTGCTTTACATCTCCTACCATAAAACGATTGGGCTTAGAAGAATACTTGCCAGATATAACTTCAAGAATTGTTTCTTGAACCAAGTTACTGTCTTGATATTCGTCAATTAAAATTTCTTTATATTTATCTTGTAGTTCAAGAGCAACTGGAGAAGGAATTATTTTATCATTGCTACTTGCTTCATCCAAAAGAATATCTAAACAATAATGCTCTATATCATTAAAATCAATAATTCCTTTTTCTCTTTTTACGGCTTGAAATCTTTCTGTAAATTCATTTAATAGTACTTCTAAAGCTTTCATAACAGGATACAATTTATGTAGGTCTTTTTCCATTTCTTTTGGGGATTTAAATAATATTTCATCTTGGAACTTCTTTTGTATTTCCTTTTTAATCATATCCCTTAGCTCTTTGCATTCTTCTTTTAAATTTTCATCAGTTTCTTTGCTACAAGGCCTTAATCTTTTAAAAGATATTTGATGGATAAATTTATATAAATCTTGTATATCTCCCTTACAAAGGCTAATTATTTTTTCCAATATACTAATGTCGTCATTTATTGCATCTATGTATTCTTTGGGACCTTCTGGCTCAAGACAAATTGATAAGGCCTGCTGGGCAACTTCTAATAGTTCTTTAGAACTTTGTGAGATCTGTTCTTTAATAATCTTAACCCATGTGCTTTTATTAAAATCTATATTGTCAAGATTAAAACTTTCTACTTTTTCTTTTATCCACTGCTTTGGCCAGGGATTACTTTGTATAAAATCATAAATTCTAAGAAGCATTTCTACAAGCTTAGTGTCTTCCTTTTTCCCCCCATAACTTTCTACAAGAGCAAAAAAGTCTTTATCTTCCCTTTCATAAAAATCTTCAAAAAGTTCTTCCATGACATCTGTTTTAATTAGAAGAATTTCATCTTCATCGGCTATTCTAAATGTCGGTTCTAAATCTAATAGATGAAAGTGACTCCTTATAACATTTAAACAAAAGGAATGTATTGTAGAAATAGAAGCTCTATAAAGAAGAGTCAATTGCTTTTGAAGATGTGAATTTCTTGGTTCTTCTTCAAGTTTTCTTGATATAGCTTCTCCTATTCTTTCTCTCATTTCAGCTGCAGCTGCATTAGTAAAAGTAACAACTAATAGCCTGTCAATGTCTACAGGATCATCCTTATCCGTAATAATATTAATAATTCTTTCTACTAATACAGCAGTTTTTCCTGAGCCTGCAGCAGCAGCAACTAATAAGTCACATCCCCTTGTATAGATTGCTTCTTGCTGTTCTTTAGTCCACCTCATAAAAAACCTCCTCAAAAGCTACTGAGCTTTCTTCCATAAAGCAGTAATCTCCATTACAATATCCTCAATACCTTTGCCAGAACATAAGATGACTTTATCAGCATATTTTTCATATAAGGGTATTCTTTCTTTATAAACCTGCAAAAGACTCTTATTATTATCCATGGCAATGCCTCTTGTCTTTATATTGTATAGCCTTTTTTCAATTTCTTTATAAGACAAGTTTAAATATATTATCAAGCCTTTTTCTTTTAAATGCTCCATTGCCTTATCTCTTAAAATGACACTGCCACCCGTGGCAACAACAGTATTTGCAGCATCTAGTCCTAAAATTACTTCTGCTTCAATATCAAGAAATTCCTTGATCCCTTTTTCCTCTATAATTTCTTGAAGTAATTTGTTTTCTTTTTTTTGTATTAATAAATCCGTATCAATAAAAGACATATTTAAAGCTTTTGCTACTAGTACGCCAATGGTGCTTTTACCAGCACCTGGCATCCCTATTAATACTAAATTTTCTATCATTATAAATCCTCTTTTCTTATTCGTCTTCTAAAGATTTACAGATAACCCTTAGTGCTTGTCCGCACTTTATCAGGTCTTCTTTACTTTCAAAAATCGCTTGAGCTTGAATAGGGCTTCCTCCACCCTTGCCAGCATATTTATTTAATTCATTTTTTATGATATTTCCGCAGTGTAGGATTAAGTCTGTATTATGAGTAATAAATAGCTTCATTTCTTTTAAAGATAGTCCAATAAAAATATATTTTCCCATTTGAAAAAGCTGTTTAGAAATATTAATTATTTCATCAATTGATTTATTATCGTATTCCTCATATATTACGGTTTCTTTTGAGTTTTTCACTAGCTTTTGAGCCTCACAAACAACAGCTTCTCTTTTTAATTCCTTTATTTCATTTTCTATTTCTCTAACATCAGCCATATATTTTTCTATTTTTTCTAACAGTGTATTTTCGTTAGCAGAAAACTTTTCATTTAATATACTTACAATTTTATGCTTTTTACTGTAATCTTCAAGGGCTCTTTTGCCACATTGAAAGTAAATTCTTGTTGCCCCTTTAGATTTTTCAGTTTTTATTATTTTAAATATGCCAACTTCTCCTGTTCTTTTTACATGGGTACCACAACATGGACAAAAGTCAACGCCATCTATTTCAACAATTCTAATATCCTCATTAACCTTAGGCTGTTTTCTTAGGGGTAATTTTTTAGCTTCTTCTATTTCTTTTAAATATGTTTTTACTTCTACGTTTTTATAAATAATTTCATTTACTTTGTTTTCGATTTCTTTTACCATTTGTGGACTAACTTCTGGAAGACTTATATCTATTGATGTATAGTCTTCTCCCATATGAAAAGCATTACTTACCCCTTTATAATATTTATAAAAAGTTGCTGCCAAAAGATGTTCTCCTGTATGCTGCTGCATATTTATAAAACGTTTTTCATAGTCTAGTTTACATAAAACCGTTTTTTTCTTTGGTGCTTTCTCCACTTGATGATAAATTTTTTTGTTCTCTTCAAATACATAGGAAACTTTAATATCATCAATTGTGCCTGAATCAGAAGGCTGCCCTCCCCCTTCAGGATAAAAATATGTTTTATCAAGAACTATAAGATATTTATCTTCTTTAGGAATAACTTCTATAACTTCACTTTCCCAAGTGTATGTATAAGCATCATCATAATAGCATTTCTCAGTCATGGTCTACTTCTACCTCTTTTCTATTTGCTTCTTTTATCTTTTCCCATACTTTTTCTTTATTTAATTTATTAAGATTTTTATATTTATTATCTTCTAAAAGAGTGTCGAATTGACAAACAGATTTATAAAGGCAGTAACTACAGGATGTAATATCACCGCTTTTATATGGGCTAATCTTTACATTTCCTTTTAGAATTTCTTCCCCTATCTCCACTGCCATATTTCTCACATATTGTCTTAATTCATCAAACTGCTCCATTGTAGCTGTGCTTGAGTTTTTGCCAATTCCATTTTTATTTATTTCTACTGGAATGATATTTGAATATCTTCCTATACTATTATCCATTTGTCTTATAATGTTTTCATCTTCTAAAACTATTCCCGAAAGCTTTAATTCTTTAAGAAGAAGTGCTTCTAATTCTTCATCTGACATTTCCTTAGCAGAATTAATAATAGGGTCATCAATTTTAAAATAAAAAGCTCCTGCAGGAAATAAATTTTTGCCATACAATTCTTTTCCACTTTCTATAAATGCATCTAGATATAAAATAAGCTGCATCTGTATTCCATAATAAATATCAGCAAGATTAAAGGATTGACTGCCTGACTTGTAGTCGATAATATTAACAAACACTTTATCATCTTCATCTAATATATCAACCCTGTCAATTCTTCCTGTAAGTATAAGTTTTTCGCCGTTAGAAAGCTCTATTACTATTGGGGGTAGGGGATGATTTACACCAAAAGCTACTTCAGATTCTGCAGGTTTAAAATTACCTCTTCTTATATGTTCAGATAAGGCCCAAACTGCCCGCTTTGTAATTCTTTTTAATCTACTTATTAAATATTTATTTCTTTCGCTACTTAAAAGTATTTCGTTATCTACCTTTGGTGCTATTTCATTTATAGTCTCTTCAACCATCTTGTCTCTTAAACTATCCGTTAAATCTTTCCAAGAAGTCTTATTATCTACAAGTTTTTTGGAAAATATATCTAAGGCATTATGAAAGAAAATCCCTATATCAGGAAGACTTAATTTATATACTTTCCTCTCTTTTGCCTTTAAGCCATACTGAACGAAATATCCAAAAGGACATGCTGCAAACTTTTCAAGTCTAGAAACGCTTGCGTATATTTTATCCTTATAAAGCTTTTTAACAGTCTCTTTTTTCAAATAATATTCTTGATTACTATGGAACAAGCCTTGAATAGTTATATTTATTTGATCCTGCCAGTCTTCTTGTCCCACATACCAACTTAGTACATCCTTCCATACATCTAACAAATCATTTTCATCCAACAGACCCCTTAAGGCCTGACCTAAATATTGAAAGGTAGCAATGGGAGATGAAATAAGTTCATTTTCATCATAAACAATTAAATCACTTGATTGGCTTAATTTTGGAAAAATCTTTTTTATTCTGGAAATAAGCACAGAAGGCCTTAAAGCTTTGCCTTCAACATCTCCTAAAGAAAAACTCAACAGTAAATACTCTTGAGGTTTTGTAAGACCAGAATAAATAAGAAATTGTTCTTCAAAAGCCTTTCTTCTGCTATCTGGTGCCAGTTCCACCCCTAAAGTTTCCATTGTTCTTCTTTCTTCATCAGAAAATAATCTTAACTCTTCCTTATTAGCAGGAATTATTCCATCATTGATACCAATTACAAACAAGGCTTTTATATGAGGAAGCCTTGACCTTTCTAAATCCGCAACTACTATTTGGTCTAAAGCTGGTGGAATAAGACTTAGTTCACACTGCTCAAAACCAGAGTTCAAAACTTTGGGATATTGCTTTAATGTAATTTTCTCATCTCCTAAGATTTCTACCATTTTATCAAAAAGTTCAATAATAGAATCCCAAATTTGCAGATTTTCATTAACTAAATTTAATTTGTTTTCTTCCTTAAATTGATTAATATAATCTGATAATCTTTCCCTTACTCCTAAATCCTCAAGAAATTCATAAAGGGCAACTGTTATAGCCTTAAAGGTAAGATTTTTCTTATTCTTAACCTTCTTACTAAATATTACAAGAGGCTCTACTACTTTTATTCTTGTTTGATTTATTCTTTCTAAAATACTTTCTTCGTATTTCTTTTCAAGTTCATCTTCAAAAGTTTCTTTATTGATTTTCCAATTTTCTTTTGTCCACCTATCTATACCCCTTATACCATAAGCAAGAACATAATTTTCTAACAAATCTACCTCTTCCATAGATATGCCTGTAAAGCCTGTTTTTAAATATCTAAAAATACTTTCATAACTCCAGTTGGTATTGAGAATTTCTAAGGCAGCCAGTATAAGTTCAATTAAAGGATGGGAAAGTATATCTTTTTTATCATCTATAAAGTATGGAATTTTATATTCTTTAAAAACTCCTTCTATTATTTTCTGATATTGAGCTATCTTTCCCGTAACAACTGCTATATCTCTATAACGATAACCTTTTTCTCTTACAAACTTTAAGATTAATCTTGCTGTATGTTCTATTTCGCTATAAGGGTTTGATGCAGCAAAAAGCTTTATATGTTTTGTTTCTTTTTGGTATTCCTCCACTGGATAATTAAAATATTCTTTTTCTAAATGAAATAACTCTTTATTTTTTTCTAGTTCTTTATTTTGATTAAATAGTTTTACAGGCTCCTTTAAAGAAATATTATAAAAGGCTGTTATTTTATTTAGTTTATCAAAAGTCCTTCTGCTTTCATAAAAAGGATCCGTTTCATCAAAAGACTGATACAAGTCTCCCCTTGAATCTAATGTAAGAGTAAGACTAACTTCTTTAGCCTTTTTAAATAATTCAACCAAAATTCTGTATTGTTGAGGAGTAAAACCATAAAAACCATCTATCCATATATAAGCATTTTCTAAAAAAGTGGAATCTTTAATCTTGGCTGCTAAAAAATCAAGGTTTTCTTCTAAAGTAATATATTTTTCTTTTATATAATCATTAAAAGCTTGATAAACTAACAATAAATCATTAATTTTAGCTTCTAATATAGGCCTGTTTTTTACAAGCTCTCTTTTATCAAGTAAGTCACAAGGACTAATATCATACTGTTTAAATTCACAAATCATATCTCCCAAATTTTTCATAAAACCTGGCTGCTTTACAGATTTATGATAGATATTTAACTCCTCACTAATATCATCAATTACCTTTCTTAAAACCATATTTCTTCCTAATTCACCTAATAGCTTTTCTCTAGGGGCACCCAACTCTTCAAAAACCCTAAAGGCTAATCTTTGAAAACTAAGAATTTCAATTTCCATAATGCCTTTTTGATTTAAAAAACTAATTAAGTCTTTTTGAGTTTGAAAAGTAAATTGCTCAGGTACAATTAAAATAAGTGTAGCATTTTTCTTTTCTAATAGTTTGTTTTTAATATCAGCAAATATATATTTAGTCTTACCAGAACCAGACCGGCCTATAATATATTGAACACTCATAATATCCTCTTCCCTGCCTTTTGGATATGTTATTCTTCAATTGTATATACAAATAACTCCTTGTCCCCTAAGCTAGTTTGATTAATGTTGTTTTCTTGTTCTTTTGGAATGGAAATACGATTTGGATTTCCATCAGAAATATATCTATAGTTTGGATGTTTGTCATAATAGTCTAAATACCACCATAAATCTCCTTCTTCCCCTTCAGAACCTCTTACCCTGGGAACGTTATAAGGGTCAAACTTAATATGATTAATTGGAACAAAGGGTCCACTGGGTCCTTCCCTTAAAGCTATCTTATAATTGTATTCCTTCCCCTCATAAACTCCTTTTTCTATAAGGTGCCTTAATTCTTCTTTAGGCCTTTCACCAAAAGGATATGAAAAAGAGTCTAATGTATAATTTGGTAATAATTCTTTTATCATATTATCTACTTTTCCAACTTGTTCTTGTATTTCATCTGCTGATAGCTTAGATAAATGGGCATGAGAATATGTATGATTTGATACTTCATAGCCATTATCTACTAAATATTGAAGACGTTCTTTAAGAGTACCTGCTCCTGCAAAGGGATCATTATCTCCATTAATGTAGAAAACTGCATTCCTTCCGAAATCAGGATGCTCTTCATAAAATTTATTCATAATGTCTACCGCCGAATTAGGAGTAGGTTTTAACTCCCCATTTTCTTCAATGAGTGAAAAACTAGTAGTTATTCCATCGTCAAAAGTTATTATCACAGGAGTACAGCCTGCTTCAACAGAAATATTATTATCTATATAATCTCTCATGGATATTGTTCTATACCCATTATCATATAAGTATTTTAAATCTTTCTTAAAACCTTCAATAGTTCTTTGATAAGGACTTGGAGGATTATCTTCTACTAATCCATGATACATAATAATCATAATATGTCCTAATTCATTAGGTTTTACTTTATTATAATCAATTTCTACTATTTCTTTTTCTGTTTCTTCTTTTATTAATTCTTCTTCCTTTTCATCTTCTATGTCTTGTTCTTCTTTTTCTTCTTTGATTTCTTCTTTAGTATAATCTTGTGTGTTTATATCACCATTATTAGAATAACCGCTATTTTTATCACACGCGGTCAAACAAAATAAAATAATGCAGATAAATAAAAAAACAAATTTTAAATTTTTAAACATGATAAATAATCCCTCCAGTATTTTTGTCATTATTATTATACTATTATTTATAACTCATACCAAGAAATAAATAATTTAACTGATTTTTTTACAAATTTCGAACTAATTCAATAAGTTTTGTCTTTTAATTCTTTATTCAATAGTTTATAATTAAATAAAGAATAAAGACAATTTATATATAAGGGGGTCATATAATGGCATTCTTAAAGAAAAAAAGCCAAGGTTCTAATGTTCCAATTGGTCAATCACAACAAGCTCAAAGTGATTTTATTGCTAAAGTAGATGAAGCTATTGTCCCTGTAAAATTCTGTGCAAAAGAATTAAAAGATATCCTTGCCAAGATTTATTCATCCACTCAAAGTATTTCATCCCTTTTAAGTGAACAAGATTCATCACAAGTAGGGGATTTGTCAGAGCTTTCAATAAAATATCAAAACTTGGAAAATGAAATAAAACAAATATCGAGAAATATCGATTCTATGAGAGAAATTGCTGAAAATGCAGTAAAAACCGCAAGAGAAGGTCAAGTTTTTCTAAAAGAATCTATTGAAAAAATTAACAAACTTAGAAATACAATAGAAAGAACTAATCAAACTATTAGCTCTCTTAATAAAAGTTCTAGTGAAATCGGTAACATTTCACAAATTATTACTAGTATCTCCACTCAAACAAACTTACTTGCATTAAATGCTTCTATTGAAGCTGCTAGAGCTGGAGAACATGGTAAAGGTTTTGCTGTTGTTGCTGAAGAAGTAAGAAAACTAGCGGAGCAATCTACTAAATCTGCAGAAGACATTACAAATTTAATTTCTGGCTTACAACAACAAACTGTTGAAATCTCTGAAATAATGTCCACTAGTGCTAGTGAAGTAACAGAAACTGTTTCAGCAGTTAATAAGGCTGGTAATGCCTTTGAGATTATTAGTCAATTTGTTGAAACCATATTAACACAATCAAGTTCAATTAATAATACTATAGAGTTAATCATTAGTAACATGAAATCTATCGCTGTTGATGTTGACAGTTCATCAGCTGCTGCACCTTCAGATAGTAGTCTATTTGAAGAATTACGAAAAAATAATCAATATCAAATCCAAGCAATGGCAGAATTTAAACAAGTTTACGATAATCTAGTAAATAAAATCGCTGCCCTTCAAATTTTGACACAATCTTATAATGAAAATTAACAACGAGGCTGTCACACTAGTTAA
>JAAYRK010000010.1 GCA_012518815.1 Candidatus Epulonipiscium sp.
AGGAAATTATGTATATTCATGAAACAAAGCTAAAGGTACGCTATGTTGAAACGGATCAAATGGGTGTTGTCCATCATTCAAATTATTATGTTTGGTTTGAAGTTGCAAGAACAGACTTTTTTGAAGCTATCGGGCTTCCTTATGATAGGATAGAAGAAAGTGGAATAATGTTTCCTCTTATAGAAAGTGGATGCATCTATAAGGAAGGTGCAAAATATGCTGATAATATTATCATTAAGTCATGCATAAAAGAAATCAAAGGGATGAAGTTTACTTTTTTATATGATGTTATAAGGGAAAAAGATAATAAGCTTCTTGCTAAGGGGAAAACAGTTCATGTGCCTGTAGATAAAGATATGAATTTAATAAATTTAAAAAAAGTAAATCCTAAGCTTTTAGAAGAGATAAAAAATGTAGTTTTGACACAATAATTTATATTATAATAACTTGCATGGAATTCAAGAAAAATATAATATTATTCATTAGATGGAATTTATTTTAAAGTATACAGTCTAACAATGGTTAGACTGTATACTTTAAAAGTATCAAATCAAAATAAGGGTTACACTTTAATTATATTTAATATCCTAATTCTTCACCAATTAAGATGACTTTAATGCGGTTAGGGGTTTTTGATAAACGCGTAATTAATAGATTGGAACAAATGGAATTTGTAGAATTACAATCTTGACAATAACCTGATATATTACAAGGTGTTTTTGTTTGAAGTCTGATTGCATTCATAGGTGCTGCAAGAGCTTTTATTCTTTCAATACCGGCCTCTACATTGGGAACTACTTTATTCATGCCTGCAAAAACAATAACATTTTTAGGCCCGTATATTAAAGCAGCAATTCTATTCCCCCTGCCGTCCATATTAATCAACTTTCCATTGATGGTGATTGCATTAGTACTCATTAAATAATAATCTGCAGAAAAGCTTTGATGATAGATTTTTTCTAATTCTTCCTGACTTTTAGCAGTCTCTCTATCTAAAAGTATATAGTTATGGTTTTTTAATTCTTTTAGAATCCCAATTTCTCTTAAAGTTTGAGATCCTCCCCAGGAGATGGTAGCACCTTTATTCATTATTTCTAGTGCTTTTTTTAATGCTTCTTCTTTAGATTCACAGTAGTATCCTACCATGTGTCTTTTTGCTAGAGAAGTTATTATTTTTTTTGCGTTTTGTTTATAATATTCCTTTTTTGCGGTCATATTTATTCCCCTCTCCTCTTTTTATTACATTATACCGCATTATCCGCAAGATTTTCAAATTAGTTAGTATTTTTTAAGAAATTTTATCAAATAATAAAAAGTGATTTATTAATTCATAAAAATTTAGTATAATCTTTTCAGTGTGTTAATATACTAAATTTATATTTTTTATAGAAAATTTATACTTATTAGGAGGAAAGAGATGGAGAGTTTTTTTAATCAAAGTATTGAAAATGTTGTCAAAGAGTTAAAAAGTGATGTTGATAATGGACTAACTAAAGAAGAAGCAGATAAGCGAATAAAAGAATTTGGGGAAAATCAACTAAAAGAAAAAGAGACTAGAGGAATTCTTCAAATGTTTTTTGATCAATTTAAAGACTTTTTAATATTAATTTTAATTGCTGCAAGTGCCATATCTATTTTAGTAGGAGAAGTAAAAGATGCAGTAATTATATTGGCTATTGTTATTCTTAATGCAGTTTTAGGGGTTTTTCAAGAAAATCGTGCTAGTAATGCATTAAAGGCATTAAAAAATATGGCAGCCCCTCAAGCTAAGGTTTTAAGAGAAGCTAACCTTGAAAAGATACCTTCTTCTGATTTAGTACCAGGGGATATAGTTTTATTAGAAGCAGGGGATTATATTCCTGCAGACCTTAGATTAATTGAGAGTGTTAATTTAAAGATTGAAGAAGCAGCTTTAACAGGAGAATCAGTACCTGTTGAAAAATTTGCAGATGAGATTGTTGATAAGGATGCAGGTATTGGTGATAGAGTTAACTCTGCTTTTATGAGTACTGTTGTTACATATGGAAGAGGAAAGGGTATAGTCGTAGGAACAGGAATGAATACGGAAATTGGGAAGGTAGCCACAATGCTTGAATCCGTAGGAGAAGAGCAGACTCCCCTTCAAAAGAAATTGAACCAATTAGGTAAACTTTTAGGAATTGTATGTTTAGCTATATGTTCTATTATCTTTATCTTAGGCTTAATAAGAGGTCAGGAAATATTAACTATTTTTATGACTTCTGTAAGCTTGGCTGTTGCGGCAATTCCTGAAGGACTTCCTACAGTAGTAACTGTAGTTTTAGCATTAGGGATGCAAAAAATGATTAAAAGAAATGCAATTATGAAGACTTTAGGAGCAGTTGAAACTTTAGGTAGTACTACAGTAATTTGTTCTGATAAAACAGGAACTCTTACTCAAAATAAGATGACAGTTGTTAAAGTATTTGATGGGGAACATCTCTGGGATGTATCTGGAAGAGGTTATACAACAGAAGGAGAAATAAAAAATAATGACAACTCCCAAATTAATACTTCGCCTTCTTTAGAAATGCTTCTTAAGGGCGGAGTGCTTTGTAATGACTCTTTAATTAAGAAAGGTGAAAATGATATTATTGGAGATCCTACTGAAGGTGCTTTGGTTGTATTGGGAGCTAAAGGTGGTTATTTAAAAGAAACTTTATTAAAAGAAATGCCCCGTATTGGAGAAATACCTTTTGATTCTGATAGAAAACTTATGACCACTTATCACCAACAAAATGATGATATTATAATGTTTACAAAAGGTGCTCCGGATATAGTTTTAAGTAAATGTAAGTATATCTATTTAAATGGTGAGGCCGTAGAAATTACTGATGAACATAAAAAGGTTATTGCAGAGAAAAATAATGACTTTGCCAAAGAAGCTTTAAGAGTTCTTGCTATATCCTTTAAAATGCCAGAGAAAGTAAATAAGGATACAAAAGAAGAAAATGATTTAATTTTCTTAAGTCTTGTAGGTATGATTGACCCACCAAGAGAGGAAGCTAAAAAAGCAGTATCTGTTTGTAAAAAAGCAGGCATTAGAGTAGTTATGATTACAGGTGACCATAAAACAACAGGGGCTGCTATAGGTAAAGCTTTGGGTATTATTGAAAAAGATGAAGAAGCAATTGATGGAAAAGAGATAGATGCATTAAATGATGAAGAACTAAGAGAAAAAGTTAAATATGTAAATGTTTTTTCCAGAGTTTCTCCAGAGCATAAGGTTAGGATAGTAAAAGCTATAAAAGATAATGGTGAAATTGCTGCTATGACAGGAGACGGGGTTAATGATGCTCCAGCATTAAAACAAGCAGATATAGGAATAGCCATGGGAATTACAGGTACGGATGTAGCAAAAGAAGCGGCAGATATGATTCTTACAGACGATAATTTTGCTAGTATTGTTGATGCTGTAGAAGAAGGAAGAACTATTTTTTCTAATATAAGAAAGTTTGTAGGTTTTTTATTATCATGTAATATAGGAGAGCTACTTCTTATATTCGTTGCAATGATATTAGGTTTTGAAGTGCCTCTTCTTCCTATACATTTATTATTAATTAATCTTATTACGGATGCTTTTCCTGCTTTTGCATTAGGAGTAGAGCCTAAGGAAGATGGCATAATGGATCAACCACCAAGGGATCCAAAAGAAGCAATTATCAATAAAAAAATGGCTATTGCCGTTGGTATTCAAAGTGTTTTCTTAGCATCGGCAGCTTTATTATCTTTTTATTATGCTCTTAACCGTTTTCCAGGTGAAAATTCTCTAGCAATTGCAAGAACATATTGTTTTATTACTTTAGTAGTAGGAGAATTATTAAGAGCATATTCAGCTCGTTCAGATAATAAGATGATATTTAAAATGAGGATATTCTCTAATAAATATTTAAATTTAAGTGTACTAGGTTCTTTAGCATTACTTTTTGCTATAGTCTATATTCCTGCACTTCAATTAGTATTTAGTACCTTGCCCTTATCATTTAATAGTTTGATTATTGCATTATTATTTGCTATAATCCCTGCAATAGGGGGAGAACTTTCTAAAAGTTTTAAATAAGGTGCACATAAGAGTAAGAAAAAAAATACAATATAGTATGATATAATATTGCAATAATATGATATATGTGCAATAATATTAAAAACATTAATTGTTGTTTTTAAAAGAGGCTTTTAGAGGGCAGAATAGGAGGTCAATATGCTGGATATAGCGATTATTGGTGCAGGTCCTGCCGGGCTTTCGGCAGCTATTAATGGTGTTATTAGGAATAAGAAAGTAATTGTATTTGGAAGAGATCCTAAAAGCAGTTATTTATATAAAGCTGAAAAAGTCGATAATTATTTAGGCTTACCTAATGTTAGTGGTCCTGAAATGATGAATAAGTTTTTAAAACATGCACAAGATTTGGGAGTAGAATTTCATGAAGGAAGAGTATTGGAAGTTTACCCCATGGGAGATTATTATACTTTAAATGCAGAAAATGAATTTTTTGAGGCAAAAACTGTTATTATTGCTACTGGTATTCCTAAAGCCAAGTATATACCTGGTGAAAAGGAGCTTTTAGGCAAAGGAGTTAGCTATTGCGGAACTTGCGATGGACCCTTATATAGGGGTAAGACAACGATTGTAATAGGAGAAATTGAAGAAGCAGAAGAAGATGTTAATTTCTTGCAGGAAATTTGTGATAAAGTGTATTTTTTACCCACTTATAAAGAAGTAAAGCATGTTCACTCTGATGTTGAAATAATTAATGGTAAGCCAAAAGAAATTTTTGGAGATCCTTTTGTTTCAGGAATTAAAATCGATGATAGGGAATTAACTGTTGATGGAGTTTTCTTAATTAAAGAAACTATTCCAGTTACCGAGCTTATTAAAGGTTTAGAAATTGAAGATAAAACTATTAAGGTAAATCGTCGCCTAGAAACAAATTTTCCAGGAGTTTTTGCAGCAGGAGATTGTACGGGGAAGCCTTTCCAGGTGACAAAAGCAGTAGGAGAAGGAGCTGTTGCTGCTTTAGAAGCGGTAAGCTATCTTCATAAGTTAGAAAGTAATAATAATTAATATCAAAAAGTTTTTGTTAGTTAAATATCAACTATAATACTAAGAAAAGCTACTATTAATATATGGTAGCTTTTTTATGCAGCTTCGCGACATTTTTCTACCAATACTGTCACGATGGCAAAAGACATGACAAATATTGACAAAGTGTATTAGTTTTGTTATAATTATTTAAATAGCAGTAAAATATTAAAGGTTGGTTTAGTAATTGAAATATTAGCTTTATTATGGAGTGGAACAAATGAAAAGAAAGATTCATATATCTAAATGTGTTGAATTAGATATAGTTTTCGAAGATGTTGTGAGTCCTTATGGTTCATTAATATTGCCCAGAGGCTCTGTTGTTAATGACTATATTATTCAAAAGCTTAAAGAATTTGGCATAGAATACATTTATATTTTTGATAGAAATAGAGAAAAGACTTTTTTAAATTACGATTCTTTTGAAGAAAGATTTGAAGCCAATATTGATAAAATAAAACATTTAATGAATGAAATAATAAGAGGGAAAAAGATAGACTATAATATTTTAAATAAAATAACTGATGACGTAATAGTATCGTGGGAAAGTCCTGAATATGTAATGACCTATCTTAAAAAAATAAATGATAAAGATGATTATACATATTTTCATTGTATAAATGTTGCATTTTATTCAGCCCTAATAGCCGGTTATCTAAAGCTTCCCAAAGATGATATTAAAATAGCTATTCAAGCTGCTTTATTACATGACTTAGGCAAAGTAAAAATTCCTATCGAATTATTAAATAAAAAAGAAAAGTTGACAAATGAAGAATTTGACGAAATAAAAAGGCATGCCATTTATGGCTATGAAATGGTGAAAACAGATAAACACTTAGGTGAAGAAATTAAAGAAGTAATTCTTATGCATCATGAAAGAGAAGATAAATCAGGTTATCCTTTAGGTGTAGGCGGACAGGATTTAAGCATATATTCAAAAATTGTTTCTGTTGCAGATGTATATGATGCTATGACTTCAAACAGGCCTTATAGAAAAGCTTTAACTCCTTTTGATGCATTTAATGAATTTATAACTATTTCTAAGAATAATTTGGATGTTAGTATTGTTAATATACTAACCTCTAGGTTATCTAGTTATTATACAGGAAGTAAGGTATTACTTAATAATGGTGAAATCGGAAACATTGTATATATTCCTCCTCATTGTATTCAAAAACCTGTAATTAATGTTGGAAAAGACTTTTTAGATTTATCTAAAGAAGAAGATATTTCGATAATAAAAATGGTTTAGTTAAATAGAAGTTAATAGATTAAAACGGTTACTATTTTATCTAATAGTAACCGTTTTTATTTTCTCTTGCATGGACTGTTTTGTACAGACATAAAATAATATAGAAGAGGAGGGGGATTATGGGAGTATATTCATTTATTATTATTTCGATAATATTTTTAGTGTTTCTTAATATTGTTCAAATCAAGAACAATTCCATAATTAGTATCCGTATTGTATGTTTCTTATTATTTATAGTTACAGGTTTAAGATATGTTTCGTTATTTATTTTTACTCTTGATATCCAAACAAGCATATTAAAATACTTTGTATATTTTTATTATGGTTCTATGATAGGAATTACTATTCCTTCAATTTTGGCATTGTGGTATACCATTCCCCGTTTTAGGGAAAAGATAAGTGAAATAAGCTTGCTTATATTATTGTCGCCTTTTCTAATTTTTTATTTATATTTGCTTTATTTGCAGCCTTTAGAAATAATTATTAAACCTGGAATAGGTTATGGCTTTCGCTTATTATTTCCTTGGAATATCTTTGTAAGTATTTATCAAGGGATTTTTGTAATAATAGTAATTACACTGTCTACATTGGGATTTAGATACTATAGTTTTAAATTTCCAAGAAGTCAATATTTATTGTTTTTATTAAGTTATTTATTGCTAATGATTGATGGTTTAACTATCTTATTTAAGAGGATAAATACCTTTCAACCCTTTATTATATCAGAAGCATTTGTATTGATTGCCATATTATATGCATTTTCTACAAAACCCATTAAAGAGCAAAAAAGGAATTAGACATAGTAGAAATTATCCATTATAATCAATCATAAAATAGTAATCTTTGAAAGATATTTTGGGGGAATGCAATTATGAATTTAGTAACTTCTCTTAGTTTTGGTGAAGAACATTTAAAAAGGTTAAAGAATAATTTTAAATCTGTAAATATTTATATGTACAATAATATTGAAGAAGCCAAAGAAAAGCTTTATGATGCAGATGTTTTTGTAACATATGGTTTTGATATGACTAATAAATTAATTGAAAAGATGGAAAGATTAAAATGGATTCAGTGTTTCTCTACAGGAATAGATGTACTTCCCCTAGACAAGATTAAAGAAAAAGGTATATTATTGACCAATGTAAGAGGAATTCATGGAATACCGATAGCAGAATACGTTATGGCAGTTATTTTGAATTATCGCATAGAGGCATTTAAATTTTATGAACAACAGAAAAATAAAATTTGGAAAAGAAAAAGTGATTTAGAAGAAGTTTACAATAAAGCTATAACAATTATTGGGACAGGCACTATCGGAAAAGAAATTGCAAGAAAAGCAAAGGCATTTGATATGAGAACCATAGGTGTTAATACTAATGGAAGAAATGTGGATTATTTTGATGAAATCTATTCAAATTCTGAATTAAATTATGCTTTATCTAAAGGAGACTATATTGTACAAACAGTTCCACTGACAAAAAGTACTTATAAAATGTTAGGAAAAGAACAATTTGAAAGTATGAAAGCAACAGCTTTTTTTATTAATATTGCAAGAGGAAAAACAGTAGATGAAAAAGTCTTAATAGAGGCATTAAATAATAATATTATAAAGGCTGCTGCTATAGACGTTTTTGAAATAGAGCCCTTACCTAAGGAGAGTTCTCTTTGGGCAATGGAAAATGTATTTATAACCCCTCATATTTCTGGCTTGTCAAATATGTATATTAATAGGGCAATCCCTATTTTAGAGCATAACTTAAAAGCTTATCTGCAAAAATGTGGAAAATACATTAATATGATTGATTTTAATAAAAAGTACTAATTTATAATTACTAATATAAGAAAATAGAGAAGTGTACACTTCTCTATTTTAAAATCTAAGGGTCTTATCCCAAGAGATAATTTGTTTATTTCTTTTTGCCTTAATATATAAAAACAAACTTCTAAAATATAAGAGTAAAAATAGCTGACAATAGGTGAAATAAGCAATAAAGCCCAAGAAAATATTAAATGGTGAAATTGTCTTTTCAGCAGCTTGAGCAGCAAATAATTGTACTACATAAAACAAATATGAGCTAAACCAAATAAGCAATAAAGGTTGTTGAATAGAAAAATTAGTAAAGCCTAAAAGGCCTGCTATAAACCAAGCATGAGATGTTAGTAAGAAAAATAAAAAGATAATATATATAAGGATTTGCTGCAGAGTATGAACTAAAACCTTGCCTTTATAATAATCAAAGGAACTAAACATTTTTTCTAATAAATAAAGGTTACCTTGGAGCCATCTTGTTCTTTGTTTAATAAATACCTTTAGTTTTTCTGGTTCTTGCTCCCAAGTCACAGATTCGGGTACAATTGGCAATAACTTTCCTTTTGTTGTAATTCTTAAAGTTAATTCTGCATCCTCAGCAATGGCATAAACATCATATTCTCCAACTTCTTCAATAATTGATCTCTTAACTAACATATTTGTTCCAGTTAAAGAGCCGGTCTTAAATAAAGACCATCTACCGCATTGCATTAATAATTGAAAAACCTGAAATTCCTGAGAAATAAACCTAGTAAGTATATTTTTATTAGCATTGATGGTTTTTACATAACCTACAGCTCCTGCAGAATTAGGTGTGCTTTCTGCTGTTTCAACTAATAGTTTTAAGCTTTCAATTTCAGGCTGATTGTCGGCATCATAGACTACAAAATATTTTGAATTAGAGATACTAAGACCATAATTTAACACTCGAGATTTCCCTTTAGGTTCTCCTTTAGGAACTTGTATATGATGTACATTTTTATAGGCTTTATCAAAGGCTTCGGCAATATCTTTTGTCTCGTCTTTTGAATTATCATTTAAAACATATATATTTAATGGGCCGGGATAATTTAATTTAACCATAGCCTCTAAAGTGTTTTTAATGACTTTACCTTCATTATGAGCTGGTATTAAAATATCAACACTAGGATAGATATCCAAGGTCTTTGGACTTTTATTTTTTAGCCTATAATATAGTCCGAAAATTGATAGGATAGAGTAGTATAATAAAATAGACGAAAAGACAAGAGAATTAATTATGAACAGGGATTTCATAAATATCCTCCCTTTCTTCTTTAAAGTCAATTTTCTCAACTCTAATTACTATTTTGTTCTCCTTTAGATCTATTCTTTTTTCAAGCTCCGAAATATATCTTTTTAATGCAATATTCATTCCTTTTTTACAAGTATTTTGTAGTAGAACTACAAAGGAATAATCATTTAGCTTGCCTACCAAATCATATTCTTTTCTAAAGTTTTCGACTGCTAAAGAGCTTAATGTATCGAAAAGTGAACTTTGAATGTTAGGGTTAATTTTTTCTAAAGAAAAATAAAGCTTGTAGGCTTCTTCTTTTCGCCTTTTTATGCCAGTTATAATAATTTTACTTCTTTGTTCAAATTCATTTTTAGTTAATAGTCTTGAATCTTTGACATATCGCTTAAGTTCTTCAAGCTCATGAGTTATAGCTAGATTCTTTTTTTGTAGTGTTTGCACATTGTAGGCCGACATATATATTAAGCTAGCATTTATAATAGAGATAATATGCTGGTAAATAGTTTTTACTTGAATGGATAAATCCCATTCCCTAATAAAGGCAAAAAATAAATACCCTAACAGGGGTAGGGTAATATATCCTATTAATAATATAAAAGCCTTATTTTTAGATAAGAAAATAAATATAGTATAAAGAATTAAATATTGAATTATAAAAGGTAAAAGATAATTTGGACTAATAAAAGAAGTAACAGTCAAGCAAAAAAATATTAATTGAATTATTTCTATTAATAAAAAAGAATTTTTATATTTCATCTGCTGTCTCCTCCTTGCTGTCAAAAAATAATAGAATAGTAAATAATAATTATTATTATATAATAAATACTATGTTTTTTCAAGAAAAATATCTATATAAGTCAGCTCCAAGATTTAGAAATAGGAGTATTTTGGTTTTAATTAATCTACAAGTAAGATAAAGAAATGAATTAAAAAAATATGCTCAAATAGCAAGGCTAGCTCAAATTAAGAGCTGGCCTTGCTATTTTCTTAAATCATTATCCTTATTTAAAATCTGTCAGCCAACTTGCACTTTCCAACTTCCAATCTCTAATTTCTAGTCTCTACCTTCCACCTTCTACATTCCAACATCAAACTTCTTAATAAAGCATATCCCTATTACATCTGGGCCTGTATTAGTTCCAATAGTAGTTCCTATATCAAAAAAAGGATACTCTATTTTTATATTCCATTCTTTTTCTAACATTTCACGAAGCCATTCAGCTTCTTCTGCACAGTCACTTTGAGCAATACAAAAATCATAATTTGAATAGTCATCGTTAATAATTTCTTCTGCCATTTCAATTATTTTTCTTAAGGCTTTTTTTCTTCCACGAATTTTTCCATAGGGTATTAGTTCGCCGTTTCTAACTACAATAAGAGGTTTAAAGTTAAGAACTCCCCCTATTAATGCACTAACCTTTCCAATACGACCGCCTTTTTCAAGGTATTCTAAAGTATCTACAAAGAAAGTAATTCTTGCAGTTTCTTTTAAAGTTTCAATTTTTTCAACGATTTTTTCCATTGAATAATTTGCTTTTTGCATTTTTGCTGCTTGTAATACTACAAGTCCTTGACCGCCAGTAGCTTGAATCGAATTAATAACTTCTATTTTGGCATCAGGATATTCTTCAATAAGAATATTTTTAGCATTAATAGCTGATTGATAAGAACCACTAAATTTACTAGTAAGACAAAAACAAATAATACCTTTACCCTCTTTGATAAAAGGAGTAAAAGCATTAATATAATCTTCAACGGAAGGAAGGGATGTTTTTGGAAAAACCTTATCGTTTCTTAATCTATCATAAAAATCTTTAATGCTTAATTCAAATCTTTCTTTGTAATAATTTTCTTGATCAAAGGATACATAGTAAGGAATAAGCTTTATATTATATTCTTCTACTACAGAATCCGGTATATCACAAGAACTGTCAGATATAATAACACAATCAGACATAACTAGTCCTCCTATCATAGCAGGATATTTTAGTACTATTGTAATACTCGGAATAGTTAATGTCAATCAGCTTTAAAAATTGGATATCATTTACACTAAATAGCTTTTGATTAGCTTGTAAATAATAAGGCATATAGATATTATTTTTTGAATATACTTGTTGTGAATAAAGAATGATTGGAGATTAAGTTATATGTTAACACCAAGTCTTCAGGATTATTTGGAGGAAATGTATAGATTGTCAATGCAAACTGATGAAATAAGGGTATCTGATGTTGCAGAAGTATTAGATGTATCCTTGCCATCGGTAGTAAAGGCCTTACATAAACTAAACAATAGGGGTTATGTCCTATATCAGCCTTATGAGCCGATAAAACTAACTGAGAAAGGAATTGTGGAAGGGAAATTTCTTGTTCAAAGGAATCAATTATTAAAAGATTTTTTAAGGGTTTTAAAGACGGATTCTGATATAGAAAAAGAAGCAGAATCTATGGAACATTATCTATCCTTATCAACTATACAAGCTATAGAAAAGTTTGTCTATTTCATGAAAGACAATCCAGATATTCAAAACAAGTATGATGAGTATTTAAAAAAAGCCAATGAAAATTATTTATTTGATATAAATAAAATATAAAAAATTAAGGTAAAAAGTACTTTTACCTTAATTATATTATTTTAATAAACTAACATTTACTTCTTTAAAACAATAATGAAAAGATTGATTTAGTTATAAAGCATATTAAAATTGCAACAACTGTGGGAATTATAAAAGAAGCCAAAGTCCATTTAATGCTTTGAGTTTCTTTTTTTATTGTCCATAGAGTAGTTGCACAAGGAAAATGAAGTAGGGAAAATAACATTATATTTAAGCATGTAAGAGAAGTCCAGCCATTAGAAATAAATAATTGTCTCATTTGTTCAATACTTTCTATTTCAATCATAGTTGTTGTAGATAAATAGCTCATAAAAATAATGGGAAGCACTATCTCATTTGCCGGTAAGCCAAGGAAAAAAGCTAAAACTATAACACCATCCAAGCCGATTGCTAAAGCAAAAGGATCAAGGAAGTTGGCAATATGCTTTAGTATACTTATATCTCCAATGGTTATATTAGCAAGCAACCAAATAACTGCTCCTGCAGGAAGGGCAACAGCCACGGCACGCCCTAATACAAATAAAGTACGGTCAAATATTGATCTTATTATTATTCTTCCTATTTGAGGTTTTCTAAAGGGAGGAAGCTCTAAACTAAATGTAGAAGGGGTTCCTTTTAAAAATGTTTTAGAAGCTATTAAGGATACAAGCAAAGTTACGACTATTCCTAATAAAATAAGAATAATCACTAGTCCAGAAACTAAAAAAGAATTTAAAAAAGAATGGGATGCTGTGCCTATTAATATCGTAGATATAGCAATTAAAGTAGGAAATCTTCCATTACAGGGAACAAAATTATTAGTAAGAATTGCTATAAGCCTTTCTCTAGGAGAATCAATAATACGGCAAGATATAACGCCTGCTGCATTACAACCAAATCCCATTGCCATTGTTAAAGATTGTTTTCCATGGGCACCTGATTTTTTAAATAATCTATCTAGATTAAAAGCAACTCTAGGTAGATAGCCTAAATCTTCTAAGAGGGTAAAACAAGGGAAAAAAATAGCCATAGGAGGGAGCATTACTGAAATTACCCATACTGCCGTACGAAACATTCCTAGAATTAAGATTCCATGAAGCCAAGAGGGTGCATTAAAGCAAATAAAAATATCTGACAATTTTTCTTCAATTGAAAACAAAATATTAGCAAGTAATTTTGAAGGAATATTTGCACCAGCGATAGTTAGCCAAAAAATAAAAGCAAGAATTAAAAGCATGATGGGAAATCCAGTTAATTTTGATGTAAGAATTAAATCAATTATATCGTCAATATTTACTTTTTTATCTTTGGAATAGCTTACTACAGCTTTTTCTATTTCATTTGCACGCTTATAAAGACTAGTTACTATATAATCTCTATAAATATCAGATTTATTTATTTGACAATAATCAACCATGATTACAAGCTCCTTTACAATAGGAATTTTGGGATATCCTTTCAAGTATTTTAATATCTCCATCTAACATTCTAAGAGCTATCCAACGGGGATTAATTTTATTTGTAATTAGAGGTGTAATCATTGGAATAAGTTTTTGCAGTTCATCTTCAATTTCTTTTGGATATGTGATTTTTTTTGGTTGAGGTATAATTTTTTTAACACAAACATCATAAATGGCATCTTTTAAATTCTTTAATCCCTTTTTATCTCTTGCTATAGTTCCTACTACAGGAATTCCTAATTCTACGGAAAGTCGATCTAAATCAACCTGAATTTTTTTTCTTTTAGCTTCGTCTAAAAGATTAACGCATAAGATTGCATTATCCGTAATCTCTAGTATTTGTAAAACTAAATTAAGATTTCTTTCTAAGCAAGTTGCATCAACAACAATAACAGTAACATCAGGATTTCCAAAGCAAATAAAATCCCTTGCAACTTCTTCTTCTACGGAATTAGGAAAGAGTGAATAAGTACCTGGCAAATCGACTAATATGAACTCTTTGTCCTTGTTTTTAAAGTAGCCCCTTGCATTAGTGACAGTTTTTCCTGGCCAATTTCCTGTATGCTGCTTTAAGCCTGTTAATTCATTAAAAATAGTGCTCTTACCTGTGTTTGGATTGCCAGCTAAGGCAACAAGCATTTGATTAGGATTTGCTTTTACAATATTATAAATATCTAGTATAGCTTTTCTTTTACAAGATTTACATGTTAATCCCATAGAATTCCCCCTAATCTGAAATTATTTCTACTAAAACATTAGATGCTTCTTCTTTTCGTAAAGCAACAAGGCTTTTTCTTATTAAATAGGCAGTTGGATCACCAAGAGGACTTTTTCTTATGACTTTAACTTGAGTATCTTTAATAAAACCTAAATCTAGTAGTCGTCTTCTTTGTTTGCCTGTTACTTTTAATTCTTTGATGATACAAGTTTGGCCAACATTTACTTTATTAAGCGGAATATATATTTCTTCCAAAAGTCATCGCCCCTTTAATGAATGTTAGTCATGGCAAATATTATTATTTAGCACAATATCATAGTATTCTTAAAGTTAATAAAAGAAACTTGTCATTTTAGAAAAATTCATATGAATAAGCCTATAGTTAGCAATACTAAGATTAAATTAAATTCATTTAATTTTTTACTAAAAGTTAAAATTTATTATTGACTTTAATAAATATCCGTGATATAGTATTAAACAATTCAAATAATTAAAAACAATGAAGAGGAGTAGTAGGTTTTTGGATGATTAAAGAGAGCTGTTGGTTGGTGTAAAACAGCATCAGAAGAAAACTGAACTCGCCTTGGAGTTGCTCGCTGAACTTTAGTAGGCGGAGACGGCAGTCAACCGTTAACATGACAGGATATCAGCAAATAATAAGTATATTCTCTTAGCTTGTATCCCTTAAAGTGTATTTATAAAGAGTGGTTTGCCATCTTTCGTCTCTTTAGAGGTGAAAGATTTTTTTATTATAAATAATTTTCTTGCTACTTAAAGGGATTAACTTTTATTTTAGGTAAAAAAGATTTACTTAGAGGATATATTTTATTATTGCAGTATTCTTAATGAGTTGCGTCCTTTTTATGGATGAAAAAGAGTGGTACCGCGGAAGTTAGGTCTTTCGTCTCTGTTAGTGGAGATGAAAGACTTTTTTATTTGTTTTATTATTGAAAATTATAAGGAGGAATTAATATGAATTATAAAAAATATAAGCCTTATCCAACAGTTGATTTAAAAAACAGAAAGTGGCCTAGTAGAACTATAACAAAAGCACCTATTTGGTGTAGTGTAGACCTAAGAGATGGAAACCAAGCATTAGAAATTCCAATGAACTTAGATCAAAAGATTAAATTCTTTAATTTTCTTGTAGAGATGGGATTTAAGGAAATAGAAGTAGGATTTCCTGCAGCATCTGAAACAGAATTTGCTTTTCTAAGAAAATTAATTGAAGAGGATTTAATACCTGATGATGTAACTGTGCAAGTGTTAACTCAAGCAAGAGAGCATATAATAAGAAGAACTTTTGAAGCCTTAGAAGGTGTTAAAAAAGCAGTTGTGCATTTATATAATTCTACATCTGTTCTTCAAAGAAGAGTTGTCTTTAAGAAAACCAAAAAAGAAATAATTGATTTAGCTGTAGAAGGGGCAAAAATTGTTAAAGAATTTGCCGATAAAATGCCCAAAGGAACTATTATTTATGAGTATTCTCCAGAAAGCTTTACAGGTACAGAATTAGATTATGCTATTGAAATATGTGAAGCTGTTCTTGATGTTTGGAAACCTACTAAAGAACATAAAGCTATAATTAATTTACCTGCTACGGTAGAAATGTCTACTCCTAATGTTTATGCAGATGAAATTGAGTATTTTATAGACAATATTAAAAACAGAGAAAGCATAATAATAAGTGTTCATCCGCATAATGACAGAGGGACTGCTGTGGCAGCAGCAGAACTGGCTTTACTTGCTGGAGCAGACAGAGTAGAAGGAACTCTTTTTGGAAATGGAGAAAGAACAGGGAATGTAGATATTATTACGTTAGGAATGAATATGTTTTCTCAAGGTGTTGACCCCGAATTAGATTTTAGTGATGCTAATGCCATTATAAACATTTATAAAGAAAGCACAAGAATGGATGTTTCCCCAAGACATCCTTATGTAGGCGAATTAGTATATACTGCTTTTTCTGGCTCTCATCAAGATGCTATTAAAAAAGGAATGGAAATTTATAAAAAAGAAAAACCTAAGTATTGGCAAGTTCCTTATCTTCCTATTGATCCAATGGATGTGGGCAAAAGTTACGATCCGATTATCCGTATTAATAGTCAATCAGGAAAAGGTGGAGTAAGCTACATCTTAGAAAATGAATTTGGCTTCCGTCTTCCTAAAAAAATGCAACAAGATTTTAGTATAATTATCACTAATGAATCTGACAAGAAGCAAGAAGAACTTACTCCCAAAATGATTTATGACATTTTTATAAAAGAGTATATGAATATTACAGAACCTTTTGCACTTGTAAGCTATAAGATAGATAGCAACGAAGAAGCAATTGTTGTTAGGGCTGTTATTAAAAAGGATAATGTAGAAGAAGAAATTGAAGGTACTGGTAATGGTCCTTTAGATGCATTTTGTAATGCTATAAAGAAATACATGTCTATAGACTCTATAGACTTTAGGATTGTGTCTTATGACGAACACTCTTTAGACCAAGGTTCTAGCTCTAGAGCAGTATCATATATTCATCTTCAAGATGAAAAAGGAAATTCTTTCTTTGGCTCAGGTATAAATACTAATATTAGTACTTCTTCATTAAGGGCACTTATAAGTGCATTTAATAAAATGATTTCAAATTAATAATAATTTTATAGACACCGTATAAAATGCAATTAAAGAAATAAGTTAAGTCTTGGGTGCATATACGGTGTCTTTTTTAATGCTTTTAAATAATAAATGCTTAATTGTTTAATTTTTTAATATGAAACTGTATAATATATAATTGATTGGCATTAAAGTATGGTGAGGAATGATAAAATGTATAAAAAAATTGGTGTATTAATTATTGTTATTTTAACTTTTTGCCTTGGTTGTTCTTCTTACAGTCATGAAGGTTCTTATGATAAAGACATAATAGATAAAGCTAAAGAAGAGATACCCCAAGAAGAAAATAACAATGATGAAGAAATAAGACCTACAGAAGAAAACAATACTGAAGAAGAAACTGATCCAATAAAAGAAAAAATAGATACAATGACTCTTGAAGAAAAGATAGGACAATTAGTTATTGTAGGTTTTGAAGGATACACTTTAAATGAATTAACAGAAAAAATGATAAAAGACTATTACATAGGAGGAGTTATTTTATTTAAAAGAAATGTACAAAACTCTACACAACTTTTAGATTTAATAAATTCTCTTAAGAAAGCTAATGAAAATAATATACCTCTTTTTATTTCTGTTGACGAAGAGGGTGGATTAGTAAGTCGTATGCCTGCAGAATTATTAGCTTTACCAAACAGTAAAAGTATAGGAGAAAGAAATGACAAAGATTTTTCTTATAATATAGGAAAAATTATTGCCAAGGAAATAAAAGCCTTTGGTTTTAATATGAATTTTGCTCCTGTATTGGATATTAATAGTAATCCAAATAATCCTGTTATTGGAGCAAGAGCATTTGGTTCTGATGAAGTCATTGTTAAAGAGTTGGGTGTAGCAACGATGAAAGGTATGCAATCTGAAGAAATTATTTCAGTAGTGAAACATTTCCCAGGGCATGGTGATACTTTGGTTGATTCTCATTTAAATTTACCTTTAATAGAAAAGGATTTGGATGAGATTAAACAATTTGAATTAATTCCTTTTATTGAAGCTATTAATAATGATTGTGATGTAGTGATGACTGCACATATATTATTTAATAAAATAGATTCTCAAAACCCTGCATCTTTTTCAAAAATAATTATTACAGATATTCTAAGAAATCAATTAGATTTTAAAGGTGTAGTAATTACAGATGATTTAACCATGGGTGCAATAGCAGAAAACTATGAAATAGGGCAAGTAGCAGTAAAAGCAATTAATGCAGGTAGTGATATAGTCTTGGTTTGTCATGGGGTTGATAATGAAATAACAGTATTAAATAGTATAAAGGATGCTGTAATAAAGGGAGAAATATCAAAAGACAGAATAGACGAAAGTCTTTATAGAATATTATCTTTGAAGATGAAGTATAATATGAATAATGATGAAATAAAAGCTATTGATATTGATAAAATAAATCAAGAAATAAGTTCAGTAATAAATTAGGGATGCTTATAGCACCCCTAATTTATTGTTGGCTACATTGCTCTTGCTGGTGTAAGGGCATTGATTATTCCTATCACAATAGCACCTATTATAGCACCCCAAAAGCTTACTTCAAATCCACTTACAAGATATTGCGTGAAGTAAATAATTGCAGCAGATACTATAAAGCCTACGATACCTCTTCCAAAGGGAGAAGCGTCAATTCCTGTGATTTTTTCAATTAAATAATCTAGTAATGTAATGACAATTGAAGCAACAATTAATGCCCAAATACCATCAATAGAAAATCCTGGAGTAAGAAAAGCTGTAATTGCTAATACAATAGATGTAGCTATCAATCTAATTATTGCATGACCAATACCAAAGGATTCATCATTACGACTTCTGTTATTCATTGATTCATCAGCCATATTTATTACCTCCAAAATTTATAATTTAATAATAGCAAAAATTATCTTATAGATATTTATATATATGTATCTTTCCCATTTAGTACATTATAATTCAAAAAACGAGAGTGAATTTTTTCTAAAAAAACTTCACAATTAACTAAATGTCATATTATATGCTAAAATAATATTAATTGTCTTATGAAAGGAAGAGAGTATGGGGAAAATTTTAGTTATTGCAGAAAAACCATCTGTTGGCAGAGACATTGCAAGAGTTTTATCTTGTAAGGAAAAATCTGACGGTTGTATTATAGGAGAAAAATATATTGTAACTTGGGCTATAGGTCATTTAGTTGGACTGCTTAAACCAGAAGAATATGATGATAAATATAAAAGATGGTCTTTAGAGGATTTGCCCATTATTCCTAGTCAGATGAAAATTAAGCCCATTAATAAAACAAAAAAACAATTTAATATTATTAAGAAATTAATGAATTCTAAAGATATAGATTATATTATATCTGCTACGGATAGTGGTAGAGAAGGGGAACTTATTTTTAGATATATATATGAAGCGGCAGCTTGCAAAAAACCTTTTAAAAGACTTTGGATTTCTAGTATGACGGATGAGGCAATCAAAAAAGGATTTGAAAGTATAAGGCCTGGAGAAGAATATAACAATCTCTATTATTCTGCTAAATGCCGGTCTGAAGCTGATTGGTTAGTTGGAATGAATGCTAGTCGTGCATATACAATAAGATATAATGTTCTTTTATCTATTGGCAGAGTACAGACACCAACTCTTAGTATTTTAGTTCAAAGACAAAAAGAAATTGATAATTTTATCCCTAAAGATTATTGGGAAGTTAGAGCAAATTTTGGTGACTTTTATGGGACCTGGATTGATTTAGAAAACAATGAAACAAAGATATTTGATGAAGAAAAGGCGGACAATCTTGTAAAGCTTATAGAAGGCAAAAAAGGAAGAATAAAAGAAATATCTGAAGAAGAAAAAAATCAGGCACCGCCTCTTTTGTATGATTTAACAGAACTTCAAAGGGACGGAAATAAGAATTTTGGTTTTTCCGCTAGTAAAACCTTATCAATTGCTCAAAGTCTTTATGAACAGAAAAAAATGATTACTTATCCTAGAACTGATAGCCGTTATTTAAGTTCTGATATGATACCAACTATAAAAAGTACTCTTAAAAAAATGAATATACCCATATATAGTAAATTTATTAAGAGTATTATTGAAAAAGACAAGCTTCCTATAACAAAAAGAATAGTGGACGATAGTAAGGTAACTGACCATCATGCAATTATTCCTACAGATACAGTACCTAAATTAGAAAAGTTGTCTGAAGATGAAAAGAAAATTTACGGTTTAATAGTTAAGAGATTTTTTGCCGTTTTTTATCCAAGATATGAATATACAATAACAAAGATTATAACAGAAGTCGAAAAAGAGAATTTTATTACAAAAGGAAAAACTATTCGTCAATTAGGTTGGATGATTTTTTATAAAAATGATAGCATAAAAAAGAAAGATGAAGATCTTGAATTACCTCTTGTAAAAAAGGATGCCGAAGTTATAGTAAAGGCAGCAGAAAAAGAAAAGAAACAGACTTCTCCACCCAAGCCTTATACAGAAGCTACTCTTTTATCAGCTATGGAGAATGCAGGTCGTTTTGTTGAAGATGAAGAGCTTAAAGAACAGCTAAAAGAAAGTGGGCTTGGAACTCCGGCAACAAGAGCTTCTATTATAGAAAGATTAATAGAAGTAGGTTATGTTAAGAGGAAGGGTAAAGTTCTTAATCCAACTGAAAAAGGAATAAAGTTAATAGAAATTGTACCAGAGCAATTAAAATCTCCAGAAACAACAGGCAAGTGGGAAAAAGACTTGACTTCTATAGCAAAAAATAAGATGGATCCTAATCGTTTTATGGTAAACATTAAAGATTATGTTAAATATATAGTTGACGAATCTAAAAAAAGTAATTTAAAGGTATCCTTTCCTAATGAAAGTCAAGAGAAAAACAATAACTCTAAAACAGCTAAAGGACTAGGAAAATGTCCTTTGTGTACTAAAGGTAGCATAATGGAAAATAGCAAGGCATTTTATTGCAGTAGCTGGAGGGAAGGTTGTAAATTCACCCTTTGGAAAAACAGTTTAGAAAGATATGGGCATAAAATAACAAGAGATATGATTAAAAAATTACTAAAGGATAATATAATCAAAGGATTAGAAATTATACGTCCTCAAACTGGTGAAAAATATAAAGCTGATTTATGTTTTAAAGAAAAGGGCGAAGGAATGGTTGAATTAGTTAATCAAGAAAGAATAAATTAAAGTATGAATTTTATTTAACAATGATTGCAATAGATATTTTAAAATTTTTTATGACTAGTTTATGGAGGAAAAGATATGGGAAAAGGATTTTTTGATTTAGATGGACCCTTTAATCGCATTGCGACATTTGTTTTTGATATGATTTTTTTAAATATTTTATGGCTTTTATTTAGTCTTCCTATTATTACAATGGGAGCTTCTACAACTGCTCTTTTTTATGTAATAGGAAAAAGGCATAGAAAAGAAGATAGTTATTTATTCAAAGATTTTTGGAAGAGCTTTAAAATGAATTTTAAGCAAGCAACAATAATATGGACAATTATTCTAATTATGGCCATTGTAACAGGGTTAAATATATCTAATGCAGCTATTATATTTGGTAAATGGAGCAGTTATTTTATTATTATTCAAGGTGTTATCTTGTTGCAGGTACTCATTATTGGTTTATACATATTCTTATTGCTATCTAGATTATATCTTAGTATTGCTTCTGCATTTAAAATGGCATTTATCATTGGCAACAAACATATTTTAACTACAATTATATGTATATTATTATTTGGAATATTACTACTTGCTATATACATATATCCTCCCGCATTGTTTTTTGGAGTTGTTATTTATGTTTATTGCAGCTATTTATTAATAGGAAGAATATTAGCCCAATATCTGCCCAAAGAATAAATTATCAGTAAAAAATAGATATAAAAAAGAATAATATATAAAGTTTCAAAGTATAATGTATTAAAAACCATAAGGGATTGAAGATATGGAGGATTTATCAATTAAAAAACTTGCTAGAATTTCAATGCTTATTTTAGCTCTCTTTGCTTATTATAATTTTTATCTTAAAAGTTCAGTTTTGGAGGTTGGCAGCATTCAAAAGAAATGGGATAATAATAATCCTTTTGCAGTATATCAAGAAAAACAATTTCTTGGAGTCTTTAATTCTTTTTCCCATGCTTCTGCCCATGCAAAAAAATATGAAAAGTCATATATATATTACTACAAAGATAAGAAATTGCTTTGGACAAATACGAAGCAATTAAAAGAAAGTGTAATTTTAAATGCACCAATGATTTCACAGATGCCTGAATTAGCTAGGGGATGTGAAGTAACAAGTCTTGCTATGATGCTTCAATCGGCAGGAGTTAAAGCTGATAAGATGACTCTTGCAAAAGAAATAAAAAAGGATCCTACTCCATATAAAAAGAAAAATGGTAAGATTTATTATGGACATCCTAATGTAGGTTTTGTAGGAGATATATATACTTTTGATAAAATGGGGTATGGAGTATATCATAAGCCAATAAAAGAGCTGGCTGATAACTATCTACCGGGAAAGGTAATAGATTTGACTGGTTGCCATTGGGAAGATATATTATATTTTCTTAATCAAGGTAGTCCTGTATGGGTAATTTCTAATGGCAGTTTTAAGGAACTGCCTGATAGTTATTTTCAAGAATGGCATACACCCAACGGGAAAATACGTATTACAATGAAAGAGCATTCGGTACTTGTTACAGGTTATGATAAAGACTATGTTTATATAAACAATCCCTTAAAAGATAAACCAAATCAAAAAGTTTCCATGAAGGACTTTTATGCTTCATGGAAACAGATGGGAAGGCAAGCTATTAGTTATGTAAAATAATATAAAGCTTTAATTAAGTTAAAAACAGATATATTTTATGCTTCATGAAACATTTTTATTATTTATTGACATGGTTTAATAGTTCATCTGAAATTCTTGATTAAATTTGTTTTTGTAATTTTCGTTTAATTCTTTATCAGCTGAAATTGTATTAGTACTATTTTCAGCTGTTTTTTTGATTGAGCAAGCTAAAAACAAATTTAAGATTAAAAAAACACTTTAAATAACGATGTTATCTTTTTCTTAAATTTAATCTCCTTTCTAAATTTCCGTTTAAAATAAAGCTTATAAATTAAAGCAACAATTCTCAAGATTGTCATTAGATTAATTAAATGATTAAGAAAAATAACTTAATAATTAAAAAATACAATGGAATTTAATACCAATACATGTTATAATATCTAATAAATGGTAATACAGGGAGGGGATATTTTGAAATTAGAAGGAAAGGTAGTTGTTGCCCAAGGAGGAGGTCCAACGGCTGTCATTAATCAATCACTTGTTGGAGTAGTATTAGAATCTAGAAAGTTTAGTCAAGTCACTCAGGTTTATGGGGCAGTTAATGGAGTTGAAGGAATCATTAATGAAGATTTTGTTGATTTGACTCAAGAAACTACTAACAATTTAGAACAGGTAGCTTGTACTCCTTCATCGGCATTGCTTTCAACAAGGGATAAACCAGACGAAAACTATTGTAAGGAAATTTTTGATGTATTAAAAGCCCATGATGTAAGATACTTTTTCTATATTGGGGGCAATGATTCTGCAGATACAGTGCGTATAGTAAATGAAAATGCAAAAAAATCAGACTATGAATTTAGAGCCATTCATATTCCAAAAACTATCGATAATGATTTGGTTTTAAATGACCATACTCCTGGTTATGGTTCTGCTGCCAGGTTTGTTGCACAGGCATTTATAGGGGCAAATCTTGACAATAGAGCTTTACCAGGAGTGTACATAGGAATTGTTATGGGAAGGCATGCAGGTTTTCTTACCGCAGCTGCTGCTTTAGCTCAAAAATATCCTGATGATGGACCTCATCTTATTTATTTACCAGAAAGACCTTTTGATATTGAAAATTTTCTGTCTGATGTAAGAAAAGTTTATTATAAATATGGCCGCTGTGTGATTGCAGTTTCTGAAGGAATTCAAGATGAAAAAGGGATTCCTATTATTACAAAGTTAATGGAAAACGTCGAAAAAGATGCCCATGGAAATCTTCAGCTTTCAGGGACAGGAGCCTTAGGAGATTTATTGGCTAGAACCATAAAAGATAAATTAAAGATTAGCAGGGTACGTTCAGATACTTTAGGGTATTTACAACGTTCATTTATTGGCTGTGTTTCTGATGTAGATCAAAATGAAGCAAGAGAAGTTGGGGAAAAAGCAGCTCAATTTGCTATTTGGTATAATGTAGATGGCTCCATCACAATTCAAAGGACTGGATTTTATTCTGTTAATTATGAATTAAGAAGGCTTGAAGAAATTGCTGGTAAGACAAAGTTAATGCCAGATAATTTTATTAATAAGGAAGGAAACAATGTAACAGATGATTTTAAATTTTATGTTAGTCCCTTAGTTGGTTCTGGATTTCCTGTTGCCCATAGGATAAGAGCACCCAAAGCTCCTAAGATATTAAACTACAGAAAAACAGTTGGTGAATAAATTTGCAATTTAAAAAAAATAGTAATATTTTTATCAATCCGTGATATAAATCACGGATTTTATGTTTTTAATGGTTTAATATTAAATCATAATTAAGCATAGTAAACCTGTGTGAATAGTTATGATTATTATAAAGGGGGAAATAGTATGTTTTGTTACCAATGTCAAGAAACAGCAAGAGGACAAGGATGTACAGTTAGAGGTGTATGTGGAAAAACAGGAGATGTGGCAAATCTTCAAGACTTATTAATTTACGTTCTTAAAGGTATTTCTATGTATACTACTGAGGGACGAAAGGTAGCTTTTGAAAGCAAAGAGGTAAACGAATTCATAATGGAAAACTTGTTTGCGACTATAACAAATGCTAACTTTGATAGAAATGACTTTATTAGAAGAATTACAAAAGCTTTAGAAGTTCGTGAAGATCTAAAAAATGCAGTAGCTAATGCAGGTGGAAACATTGATAGTATTAGTCATGATGCAGCAAACTTTACTATAAGAAAGGAAGAATACGATAGTAAAGCTGAAAAAGTAGGGATTTTAGCTACAGAAAATGAAGATGTAAGATCCTTAAGAGAATTAATTACATACGGATTAAAGGGTATGGCGGCTTATGGAAAACATGCTTTAAATCTTGGATATGATAATAATGAAATTCATGCTTTTCTTCAAAAGGCTTTAGCAGCTACCTTAGATGACAGTTTATCTGTAGATGACTTAGTAGCACTTACATTAGAAACAGGTAAGTACGGAGTAAATGTTATGGCTCTTCTTGATGAAGCAAACACATCAACTTATGGACATCCTGAAATTACTAAAGTTAATATTGGCGTAAGAAATAATCCAGCAATACTAATTAGCGGTCATGATTTAAAAGATATGGAAGAACTTTTAGAGCAAACAAAAGGAACAGGAGTAGATGTTTATACTCATGGAGAAATGTTACCTGCTAATTATTATCCTGCGTTTAAAAAGTACGACCATTTTGTTGGGAATTACGGAAATGCATGGTGGAAGCAAAACGAAGAATTTGAGAAATTTAATGGTCCAATTTTGATGACTACAAATTGTCTTGTACCTCCAAAAGATTCTTATAAAGATAGAGTATATGCAACTGGTTCTGTAGCTTTTGATGGAATAAAATATATTCCTGAAGCTAAAGATGGCAAAGTAAAAGATTTCTCTGAAATTATTGAGCATGCAAAAAAATGTCCTGCTCCAACTGAAATAGAAAAAGGAGAAATTATAGGAGGATTTGCACATAATACAGTATTTTCACTAGCAGACAAAGTAGTAGATGCAGTAAAGACAGGAGCAATAAAACGATTCTTTGTAATGGCAGGCTGTGACGGAAGAATGAAGAGTAGGGATTATTATACTGAATTTGCAAAAGCACTTCCAAAAGATACAGTTATTTTAACAGCAGGCTGTGCAAAATATAGATATAATAAATTAGAATTAGGAGATATTGGAGGAATACCAAGAGTACTTGATGCAGGTCAATGTAATGACTCATATTCTCTTGCAGTAATTGCTCTTAAATTAAAAGAAATATTTGAATTAAATGATGTAAATGAATTACCTATTTCCTACAATATAGCATGGTATGAGCAAAAAGCAGTAATTGTACTTCTTGCATTATTATATCTAGGTGTAAAAAATATTCATTTAGGTCCGACACTTCCCGCATTCCTTTCTCCAAATGTTGCTAAAGTGTTAGTAGAAAACTTTGGAATTGGCGGAATTACAAATGTAGAAGACGATTTAAAAATGTTTTTAGGATAAATAGAGTTATCCCTCTACTGTAAGTAGGTTAAAATAGACAAAATCACCTTTTATCATAATCTATGATAAAAGGTGATTTTTATTTAAATAAACAATAATAGACTTACAGCCATAACTAGCATTCCTGCTACAACTCCATATATTGATAAATGATGTTCCCCGTATTTTTCAGCCGCAGGTAATAATTCATCTAAAGAAATATATATCATAATTCCTGCTACGGCAGCAAAAACTACTCCAAATGTAATATCATTAAATAGTGTGGATAAGAGAATATATCCTACGATTGCACCCAGGGGTTCTGAAAGTCCTGATAAAAATGAATAACAAAAGGCTTTTTTTCTGCTTCCTGTGGCATAATAAATAGGTACCGATACAGCTATTCCTTCTGGGATATTATGAATTGCAATAGCTACTGCAATTGCAATACCAAGAGAAGGATCTTTAAGAGCGGCAGTAAAAGTTGCAAGACCTTCGGGAAAGTTATGAATTGCAATAGCTAAAGCTGTAAATATACCCATACGATATAGGTCATCCTTATTTGCTAAACTAGCTTGATTCATATCTTCAACTGCATGCATTTCATGGGGATTTTCAGATGAAGGAATGAAAGTATCAATTAATCCAATTAAAAGCATTCCTGCAAAAAAGCTAATTACAGTAATCCACGAGCCTTTAGTTTCACCCAGGACTAATTCAAGAGAATCCTTTGCTTTTGCAAAAATATCTACCATGGATACATAAATCATGACTCCTGCAGAAAAACCTAAACTAACAGATAAAAATTTTGTGTTTGTTTTCTTAGTAAAAAATGCAAGAAAGCTACCTATTCCTGTTGCTAATCCTGCAATCAGGGTTATTCCGAAGGCAAATAATACGTTATCCATAGTAATTAGTCTCTCCTTTTTTCTTTATTCAAATACATTTTAACGAAAAAGGCTATTAGATACAAGTGTTTCTTAATAAAAAGAAATTTAATATTGTGTTCTACTCGAGTTTAGGTTAAACTATTTAAAAATCAATATTTAAATTATTTTGGTAATTTGGAATGGAG
>JAAYRK010000088.1 GCA_012518815.1 Candidatus Epulonipiscium sp.
TTTTCAATTGTTTAAGATTTTCCATTGCTCTCTTCCTGCTATTTTTATTTTAAATTAAATACATATTGCTTCGTAGTTTTATCATCAAGTGTGACCTGCGAAGAAATAACCTTAAATACCCTATCAATCTCCCTGCTTTCAAATACATTTTGGGGAGTGTCACAAATAACTATCTCTCCTCTATCCATAAGACATATCTTATCTGAATAAGAAAGAGCATTATTTAAATCATGAACTACCATAATTATTGTCTTGGCCATCTCTTTTAGTCTTTTTATTATTTCTAATATTTCCAGTTGCTGATTAATATCTAAATAAGTAGTTGGCTCATCTAAAAATATTATATCTGTATCTTGAGCCAAAAGCATTGCTATATAAACTTTTTGCCTTTGACCACCAGATAATTCATAGATATTTTTATTTATATATTGATTAAGACCCATATCTTCTATTGCTTTTTGTACAAGTTCCTTATCTTTTTTTTGAGGCGTACGTGAAAAACCTAAATAGGGATATCGGCCATGCATAACTAAATTATACACCGTAATATTTGGCACAGCTCTAAGCTGAGGTAAAAAAGACAGTTTTTTTGCTAACTCCTTTTTGGGTATGCTAAAGATATCCTTGTCCCCTAGCCTAATTTCTCCTTTAAAAGGCTTTAGTAAATTTGCAGATGTTTTTAACAAGGTAGTCTTACCACAGCCATTTTTACCTATAATACTTGTAATACTGCCTTCTTCAAATTCAATATTTATATTTTTAATGACTTCAACTTTATTGTAGCCTGCAGTTATATTCTTTAATTTAATCATAAAGCTGACCTCTCCTGCCTTTAATTAATAGATATATAAAAAATGGTCCCCCCAAAAATGACATTATAATTCCAACAGGAATTTCAAAAGGAGCAAAAACTACTCGGGCCAGTAAATCACAAAGCAAAGTAAAAATACTTCCTAACAACGCAGATACAGGAATTAAGATTCTATTGTCATAGCCAACTAGAATTCTTGATACATGGGGAATTATAAGGCCTACAAAGCCTAATAAACCAGCAAAGCTTATTGCACTGCCTGCTAGCATTGCAACTAAAATTAGAAATATAAAGCGAAGCTTTGTAACATTTAAACCTAAAGATTTTGCACTTTCATCTCCTAAAGCCAAAATGTTCATATCATAGCTTAAAATCAAAGCAATAAAAAAGGCAATGACAATAAAGACTGCAGCAAAGCTTAACCTATTCATAGTCACTCCAGAAAAGCCTCCTATTAAAAATGCCGTACGTTCCATAACTGCATCTGGCTTTAAAGTTAATACAGTATCAGTCATTGCCCCAATAAAGCTTGATACAGCAACCCCTGATAAAACTATGGCCATTCTGGAGGCACCTGTAGCCTTTGCAATAAAATAAACTAATAACACAGCCACAAAAGCACCTATAAAGGCAGCTATAGTCGTATAATATATACTTGCAGGAAAAAAAGCAGCAATTAAGACAGAAAATAAACCTGCACCAGAATTTACTCCTATTATACTAGGACTTGCAAGAGAATTATTTAATACTGACTGGAGTATAGCTCCTGATACCGACAAAGCACAACCTGCAAGAACTGCTGCCAGGGTTCTTGGTATTCTTACAAAACTTATAATTCTATAAACTTTAGAACTAGTATCTCCTTGCTGCATTGCACGGATAATTTCTGATAAAGCTATTTTTGATGAGCCAATGCTTATACTCATAAAAACACCTATTATTAGCAATACCAAAAGAAAAGCTATAACGGCAACGTTATAGCTTTTGCTGTTTTTATTCATATTTATCTGGATAAAGAATTTTTGCAAGATATTCATAGCTATCACCCCATTTTGCATTAGGTTTATAATGAAATAACTCCTTTGGAAGTACAATAAATCTATCATTTTTTACTGCTGTTAAATCACTCCATGCTGGATTTTTTGCTATTCCCTCTTTTAATGCCTCCAAAGCTTTTTTACTATCTCCCATAGTAACTAAAAAAATATAATCTGGATCTTCTTCAATGATTACTTCCATGCTTAAATCTTCTAAAAGTGACTTATGTCTTGATGCAATGTTTACAGTGCCTAAATCATTTAAAATTTTACAAGCCATGTTGTCATCATTTTTTGCTTTAGCTCCACTTGAAAAAGCACGGATAAATAAGATATTAGGATTGTCTTTCTTATCAATTTTACTTAAAAGATCATCAATTTGCTTCTTAACTTCTAAGCCGTTTTTCTCGTATAATTCTTTATTGCCAGTTATATCTGTACAGATATTAAGCATATCCAAATAGTCCTCGAAATGTTCTACTTTAAAAAATGCAAAAGTAATATTTGATTTTTCAAGGCTTTGTGCAATCCTTACATGGCTTTCTATATCTGGAGAAAGCAAAACAAAATCAGGAGAAAGATTTATTATTTCTTCTAAGTTTGGTTCTTTTATTGTACCAACAATTTTAATTTCCTTAGGCAACTCCATTTTTCTTTCACTAATTACATCATTCGTTACTCCTACAAGCTCTCCCCCAGATAAAATCCAAGTTTCAGCATAGGAACCAACTAAAGATACTACTCTTTGAGGCTTATCTATTAAATTAACCCTATTATTAAATGAATCTACAAAACTATAATAATATGGACCATTAATACTAGCTTCAGGTTGATCTGTGTATCCTACGATCAAAAATATAAATACGCTGATTACGAGCATTGTAAAGAAAATTCCTACTGCTACTTTAAACTTTTCACTTCCGTAATTATTGTAAAACTTTCTAGCTTTAAATATTTCTTTCATCATATTTCATCCTTTATTAAATGATTTACTTTACTTAAATAATATTACTTAAATGATATATTGTAAAATATAATTATTTAATGATTATAATAGGTATTACCTATATATAATCATTTTGAAAAAACCTTTCTTAAATAAAGCTTATTTTTGTAATATAACTTTTATTTGTTTATAGTTTATTTAAAAAATTAGTTCTTAATATGTCTATTATAAAGATAAAAAGAGGCTTCTATTCTCTGTAAAATTTTTCTCACAGAAAAAAGAAGTCCTCTCTACACTATTTTTATCAATCAATTAATAAGAATATATTTCCACTAATATTTACTGTAGCATTAATAAAGGAATTGCTAAATCCATCATAGTATTAGCATTATGTTTGAGCTAGTAACTTTTAACTTCTATTTGCCATATAGTCACTGCAACTATCTTCAATCCTTTTTATAATTAAATTTATTTCTTCTCTTGTAAGATTTCTACCCTCATTAAAACTTTCTATAAAATATGTAAGTTGATCTAGCTTAATGACTTTAACTGGAGAATAATGAGCTCCTTCTATAATGCTTTCTAGATTTGACCAGACAACCAAATCCACTATAGGAACTCCTCCTCCTAAAATATTATTTAAAACTCGGTTATGTCTTTTAACTTGAAATATAGGGTTTTCTGTACCAAACTTATGTCCATTTACTAACCTATACCAGTTTCCTTGTTCATCTATGACTAAATCTCCAATATAATTTTTAGTTTCAATATTGAATACTGCCTTATCTCCTATTACTATGCTATCAAATTCTTGAGCTTCTCCTCCATCCGAGAGTTTTATATTATTAAATACTTTAAATTTATTTTTGTCTAACCACTTTAATGCATAAGTTAATTGTTTTTCCCCTTCTTGGCCTGCATTTTTAATTCTTTCTTCTTTAGATTTATAATGATATTGTCTTGGAGGGTGAACTCCGCTTGTCCCCTTTTTTCGCAGAACTTCACATAATTCTACCCTCAAATCATAATCTATATGATCTAAATCTTTAACAATATAATATGTTTGTCTAAGGGCTTGCCAATTTTTAGGATGGTTAGGTACAGATATTCTTTTTATAAAGGCAGTATAAGCTTTTATATTTTCATTAGAAGGATTTTTTCTTAACGCTTTATTTAATTTTAAAAATTGGAGTGCTTGCTTTATTCGGATTATAACTACACATATTATTAATATCCAAAACACTCCAACAGTAATAATGGGATTTTCCAAAATAAATTCTAGCAAACAAACTAGTAAATACAATAGCTTCCTTATTATAGACATGTCATCTCTCCTTAATTGAAATAGTATAATGCAAAAATCCTTGGTCTCTTTAGTAAGAGATGAAAAGACTTAAAATATTTTAAGCATTTTTTATCTTGTTTTTAATTTTATAAATTTCTTCATATATAGGCACAAGTATTGCAGCTATAAATCCCCCAGAAAAACCATTATTATATAAGTTAAGCCCTGCATTTAAAAATGATAAATTAGAAGCAAATATCATATGAAGAGCTCCAGCAATAATCCCAGCCACAGGTCCATAGTATCCACTTAAAGGTGCAAGAGTTGTACCAAATAAGGCTGCAAGAAGGGCTGCGGTAGAGTTAACATCATGCACACTAAAATAACTAGCCAAAAATACTCCCAGCAAAATTGGCAAGACATTTTTTAGATGTTTTCCAATAGCACCAAAGCCTACTACTGTGAAAATACCACCTATAGTTGGTCCGTTTAATTTTCCTCCTACAATCAAAATATATGCTGTAAAAACAATTCCTAGCAGAGCCATATTAATATAAACAACACCTCGACCATATTTCTTTATAAAATCACTTCCTGCCCGACCAGACTCCTTCATAAGGGCACCATAGCCCTTAAATGACCACTGATTAGCAGCAAGACCAGCAATAAGCATCATTGCAAATAAAACTAATAAAAACATGGCTAATTCTTTATTGTTTCCTTTAGAAACTAAATAAACTGTCTCTACTTTATATCCTAGACCACGGAATAATGCCGTACACACAGTAGCAATTATTCCTGCTGTAAATCCAATATTATAAAGACTAAATCCTTTATGAAAATTAATAAAATGTTGTGCTAGAACTGGCATGAAAAAACCTGAAATAAAGCCCGCTAATACTCCAAAAAATATACCTTGAAAAGTAGGTAAGGCAAAATTAAAGGTAACTTCACTTACTACTGGACCGATAGCCGTACCAAATAATGCAATAGCTGTTAGTTGACAAAAAGGTATCTTTCTAAATTTTGCATATGCATATACTCCAAGAATAATAGGAGTAGAATTATATAGATTTTTACCAAATAACGAGAAACCTGCCAGGGTAAAAATTGATGCCACTAAAAGTCCACTAATTTCTTGTTTGCTTTTTTTAATAATAATAATTGCTTGAAGAACCATTATTGCAGCATTTACCAGTGCTGCACCAATGTTTGCGTTTTCAAAATAATCAGTAATCAAATTATCTGGAGATGTCAAAATAGTAATATTCCCCTTAATGATTTCAGCAGGGCTATTAAATAAAAACGCTGTCGTAATCATAACGCTTATAAACATTATAAAGTAAGTATAAAGCATCTTATCTGTATAACTTATATCTTCTTTTACATGGCTTTTTGTTATTGGATTTGTCATAAATGCTCCTTCCTAAGCAAAAACTGCCTACCCAAATAAGATATTTATATATAATTCGTTAGATAAGTCTTCAAAATAACTTCTATATGTTAATATTTGTTTCTATTCATTTGATATTGCTTCACATCCATATTAAATCCTTTCAAGTTCTCCAACTGTTAGATTTAAAATTAAGAATTTCTATTTAAAATTAACCTTTTATATCTAATACCTATATTAAATTCGTCGAAAAAATAAATATTCCTTTTTTTAATATTATTTTTTTACAAATATTTTATTCCAAATCCTTTTTAATGTTTGTTATCTTGGATTGACCTCCTCATATATTTTATTGTCAATATAATTAATGTAAGTTTATTTATATTAAAAGTTCATTTAAGTAAATAGCCGTCAATCAGAGAATATATCCCTAATTGACGGTAGCTTACATATACTATTATTACTTTTTTAATTTTCTCACTTAATAGTTCCACCTTCTAACCTATTGATAGCCAGAACTTTTTAAAGACAAAAAACATCCTTTGATTGCTTACTCTAACTCAAAGGCACCAGTATACAGTTGATAATACTGACCTTTTTTAGCTATTAGCTCCTCATGATTTCCACGTTCAATAATTCGCCCTTGTTCTAATACAATAATAACATCCGAGTTTTTAACAGTTGATAGACGATGAGCAATTACAAATACTGTTCTATCTTTCATCAAAGCATCCATTCCTCGCTGAACAATAGCTTCTGTCCTTGTATCAATAGATGATGTTGCTTCATCCAAAATCATAACAGGTGGATCGGCAACTGCTGCTCTGGCAATGGAAATAAGCTGACGCTGTCCTTGAGATAAATTTGAACCATTTTCAGTAAGGATTGTATGATAGCCATTAGGCAAACGGCTAATAAAATCATCCGCACCTACAAGTTTTGAAGCTTTTATACATTCCTCATCACTAGCATCCAATTTGCCATAGCGTATATTATCCATTACAGTACCAGTAAATAGATTAGTATCTTGCAAAACCATGCCAATGGCACGGCGAAGATCTGATTTTTTAATTTTGTTGATATTAATTCCGTCATAACGTATTTTTCCATCAGCAATATCATAAAAACGATTTAATAAATTAGTAATCGTTGTTTTTCCAGCACCAGTCGAACCAACAAAGGCTACTTTTTGTCCTGGCTTTGCATAAAGGCTTATATCGTGTAAAACCGTTTTACCTTCTTCATATTCAAAATCAACATTAAATAATCTTACATCTCCAGTTAATTTAGTATATGTTACTGTACCATCACTGCTATGAGGATGTTTCCATGCCCATATTCCTGTTCTTTTATTACATTCAATTAACTGTCCATTTTCTTCGCAAACATTAACTAAACTAACATATCCATTATCTTGTTCAGCTTCTTCATCTATCAAGTTATAGATACGCTGTGCACCAGCAATTCCCATAACTACAGCATTTATCTGATGAGATACTTGGTTAATATTACCGACGAACTGCTTTGTCATGTTTAAAAATGGAACTACAATACTAATTCCCATTGCAAGACCTGAAATACTTATATTGGGAACATCAAAAACTAATAAAATACCACCAGTAATTGCAACAAAAACATATAAGATATTACCAATGTTATTTAAAATCGGTCCCAAAATATTAGCATAACGATTTGCTGCTTTAGCATCGTTATATAAAGATTCATTAATCTTATCAAAGTCTGCTTTAATCTCATTTTCATGACAAAAGACTTTGATTACTTTTTGGCCATTCATCATTTCTTCAACAAAACCTTCTAGTTGTCCCAGTGCTTTTTGTTGCTTGATAAAGTATTTGGCTGAACCACCACCAACTTTTTTTGTAATAAAGAACATTATTATTACACCAATTATTACAACTAGGGTTAGCCAAAGGCAATAATATACCATAATACCAAAAACAGTGATAACTGTAATGGTTGATATTAAAAGTTGCGGAAAACTCTGAGATATCATTTGACGTAATGTATCAATATCATTAGTATAATAACTCATGATATCACCATGATTATTTGTATCTACATATTTAATTGGCAGTGTTTGCATTTTGTTAAACATTTTTATACGGAATTTTTTTAGTGTCCCTTGAGTAATAATTGCCATCATCTGATTATATACAATTCCACTTGTTAGGGATAAGATATACAATAATACTAATATAGAAACAAGAGATAGTGTTTTTTCACCTACCGCATTCCAGTCACCTGCTTGCCAGTTCTGCTCTACAAGAGCAATAATGTTTTGCATAAATATAGCAGGAATAGAACTTATAGTAGCATTAAATATTATGCATAAAATAGCAATCGGAAACATTAGCGGGTAAAATTCAAAAATAGTTTTAATTAAGCGAGATATGATCAATTTTTTATTTTTAGCATGCTTATTCTTCATTATGATCACCCGCCTTATTTTGTGAATAGTATATTTCTTTATAAATAGCATTTTGGGCTAATAACTCTTTATGGGTTCCAATACCATTGATTATTCCTTTATCCATTACTATTATTCTATCTGCATCTTCAACAGAAGCTGTTCTTTGAGCAATAATTATCTTGGTTGTCTCAGGTATATATTCCCTTAGTGCCTTACGAATCTTAGCATCTGTCTTGGTATCCACAGCACTGGTAGAATCGTCAAGAATTAATATTTTTGGCTTTTTAAGCAAAGCTCTTGCAATACAAAGCCTTTGCTTTTGTCCTCCTGATAGATTGGCTCCCCCTTGCTCTACGTAACTGTCATAACCCTTAGGAAATTGATTAATAAATTCATCAGCACAAGCAAGTTTACAAGCCTCCACTAATTCTTCGTCTGTTGCATCTTTATTTCCCCAACGAAGATTCTCTTTGATGGTACCAGAAAACAAAATATTCTTTTGTAACACAACTGCAACTTGATTTCTTAGAGTATCCAAATCATAATTTCTAACGTCTATACCTCCTACTTTTACTGTACCCTGGCTAACATCATACAAACGTGGAATTAACTGAATAAGGGAAGACTTTGAAGAACCTGTCCCACCAATAATTCCAATAGTTTCACCAGGTTTTATTTCTAAATTTATATTTTCCAAAACCATTTTTTTAGCTTTTGGGGAATACTTAAAGCTTACATTTTCAAAAGAAACTGATCCATCCTTAATTGAATAAATGGGTTTTTCGGGATTTGTCAATGTACTTTTTTCATTTAATACTTCAACTATACGTTTTGCTGATTCTCCAGCTAAAGTAATCATAACAAACACCATAGAAAGCATCATCAAGCTACTTAGTATCATAAAATTATATGTTAATATAGCGGAAAATTGTCCTATATCAAAATCTAATCCCCTACTAGTTATAATAGTATAAGAACCAAAGGACAAAACAAAAACCATAACAAGATACATACAAAATTGCATTAATGGTCCATTAAGGGCCAAAATTCTTTCAGCTTTTGTAAAGTCCTCACATACATCCTGAGCAGCTGCCTCAAATTTTTCTTGTTCATAATCTTCCCTGACAAAAGATTTCACCACACGCATTCCTTTTATATTTTCTTGAATTGATTTATTTAAGGCATCGTATTTTTTAAATACCTTCTTAAACAAGGGGAAGGTTTTGAATATTACAATACCTAGCCCAATTGCAAGAATCGGAACAACTACAAGGAAAATCCATGCCATACGTCCACCCATTACAAAAGCCATTACAAAAGCAAATACTAACATCAAAGGTGAACGAATTGCAGTCCTAATTAACATCATATAAGCATTTTGTACATTGCTCACATCTGTTGTCATACGAGTAATCAATGATGAGGTTAAAAACTTATCGATGTTTTCAAAAGAATAATTTTGAATACTATAAAACATATCCTTGCGTAAATTCTTTGCAAAACCGCAGGCTGCAGTAGCACTGGTAAAGCCCGCAATACCACCAAAGGCTAATGATAAAAATGCCATAATAATAAGAACTACTCCATATTTAAGGATATTGTTTAAATCAGAACCAGTTTTTATTTCATTAACCATGGTTGCTGTAATAAATGGAATTATACATTCAATAACTACCTCAAGACTAATAAGTATAGGGGTTATAATTGATAGTTTTTTGTACTCACGTACACTTCGTGCCAATTCTCTAATGATATAAATCAGTCCTTCCTATAAAAAACGAGTATTGTTTATCAGCTTATTAAGCTAACAAACATTACTCGTTTTTTTAATATTAAAAGTAAAATTAATAACTTTTCAAAATATAATAGTCCACAAATACACTATTTCTCAATGGCCACCATATAAAACGATTAAAATATGATATCAAATTTCAGCAAAAAAGTCAATTGAAATCTTTTTTCGACATTATTATTGTATTGTGATATGAAAGTAATCCTACATCAACAAATTAACCCACTCTGGTACTTTTATTGCTCAATAAAAAATTTAGCTGAACCAATTTCAGCAATTGAATGGATCAGTTATTCCCTCATTACTATTAAAAGTAATTAATACAATGTAACTTTAATCCATTTAACTTATTTATATCATGTAACAAGCCTATATTTGAGATACTATAGAAGCCATTTCATCTGGAGACAATAATTCATCTTTATCCGCCCATGTTAACATTACATTCCAAAAGCCACCTATCCTATATGCAAATATATATTCTCTTGGTAAATTTAAAGTATCATCATCAATCAGCAGTTCAGTATGTTCTTTTACGAATTTCGAGAACCTTTGAAAAACAAAATCGCTCAAGCCACATTTTTTAATATTCCTAATAAAATTTAAATATTGACTCCAAAACTCAAAAAA
>JAAYRK010000089.1 GCA_012518815.1 Candidatus Epulonipiscium sp.
GAAAATAATTTATTATTGATATTGATTATCATTTTCTTATTAAGTATATCAAATTAGATGGATTTGTCAATCGCTTTTTCGAAATTTATTTATCTATATTTTTTATACAATAATTTCAAAAATAATCTTTTACAAATAAAATAACAAAGTGGGATTATGAATTAATCCCACTTTACAAACAAAATATTTAAGAACCATTTTTATATTGAGTTTTAAAATTTAAAGTTACTTATTAATGCAGATAATTCTTCAGCCATTGTTGCCAGCGATTTTGAGAAAGTTACAATTTCTTCTGTAACAGCAATCTGTTCTTCACTTGATGCTGAAACATCTTGTGAATTTAAGGCAAAATCCTGGCTTACCTTATTGATCTCCTGCATCGTTTGTTCAAAGCTTAAACTGCTTTCTGTCATTTTTCTTACGCTTCTTATAACATCCGCTACAATATTTTTGAGCTGCTCCGCTTCCCTGTTAATTGAAGCAAAAATATCTCCATTTTCCTGGATAGCATCTACACTGGAATCTACAGATTTAATACTGCTATCCATCATATTAACAGCATTATCAACACCATTTCTTATTTCTACAATTAATTCAGCTATCCTGTCACTGGCATCTGCTGATTCTTCTGCTAATTTTCTAATTTCATCAGCAACAACACTAAATCCTTTTCCGGCTTCTCCAGCTCTTGCCGCTTCAATGGCTGCATTTAAAGCAAGTAAATTGGTCTGTTCCGCTATCCCGCTGATTATTTCAATAATCTGACCAATTTGGTTAGAATTATAGCCTAATTTAGTAATAACATTTGAAATTTCCTCAGTATCTGCTTTCAGATTATTAATTTTAATAACCGATTCCTCTGCTGATTTACTTCCTCTGGAAATATCTTCTATCATTTCAGTGGTGGTTTTTTCCATGTTGTCAGTTTTAATATTGACTTCGTCAATTTGTTCCATTAGGTTTTTTAAACTGATTAAGGTTGAATCAATCTGGGCAGATTGTTCTTCTGCACCTGTAGCCATTTCCATGATTTTATTACCTACATTCTCAGCTGCCTTGCCAACCTGCTCACCTGATGCATACAATTCCTGGCTTGATGCAGCAACCTGACTGGATGTATCGCTTATTTGCTGTGTAATGGTTTTTAAATTAAGGATCATCGAATCAAAGGATCTTGCTAGCCTTCCTAATTCATCTTTCCTCTTTAAAAATTTGTCTGGCATTTTCATATACAAATTCCCCTGAGACAATAATTCAGCCTGTTCAGTAACTGTTAATATTGGTTTTGTCATACTTCTGGATGCAAAATAAATAATGATTGTTGCTATGAGAATGGATATTAAAGAGACCCCAAGCAATATATTTTTCATGGCATCTAGCAGCTTCATATAAGCTTTCTCTGATTTGTAAGTTATAAAATACATACCATATGTACTACTGTGGTTATAGGCCGCGAAACATTTAAGACCATCAAGGGTTAAAAAACCAACACCTGTTTTTTCTGACCCCATGGTTTCAAAGAAATCTTGCAATCCAGCTTCCTCTTGGAAATTTAAAGATAAAACATGATCAGGATTATCTGAAGAAATAACCAGTCCTGAAGAATTCAAAATAAGAGTTTTATAATCTTCATCAGAAGAAACATTATCAATAATTTTTTCTGACACACTATTTAATTCTATAGCCATGGCTATGGTACCCAAATGTCTGTTACTCTTTTTTATGGGTGCAACAATCGTCATAACAGGCCGGCCCGTCGTTGGTGAAGCCCTTACTTCACGAACTAATAAACTGTCTGCACTCCCTACGGTTTCATCTTCCCATCCAACCGATTTGCCTCCAATTCCATCGGCAATATCTCTATTTTTATACATTAAAAATATATTTTCAAAAAGACCTTCTCCCAATTCAAAATTATACTCCAAATTCTCTGATATTTTTCTCAATGTAGCTTGATCTGGATCCTTAGAATTAATGAGTGCATTATTAAGAGACTCAATTAAAAAAGTTTGATTTGCAATTGATTGAGCCTGTGTAGCAATACTTGAAAGGGCTAATTCCATTTGGTTTTTCTTTTCCGTAGCAACATTTTGTAACGAATGACCAGCTTCATCCTGAAAATATTTCTTCGTCAAACGACTTAATGTAACTGTGTTGATTAACGCAGGAATTGTCATGCAAAGCAACGAAATTGCGAAAATTCTCCGAAAAATCCCCGTAAAGCCCTTGGAGTTTTTACTTTTCATAAATCATCTCCCCCCATCTTGGTGAAATCACCTAAAATAAGTTTTTTGAAAAAAATAAATCATTTTATCCGTCACTGGCTGCACAAAGTTTTAATAAAAAAAAGATCTCAAATAAGGAATAAAACACTTTATCTAATTATGTTTTGAAATAATGCTTATTTGATAGCCATTTTTTAAATATTTTAGATGTAAAATAAATTCATTATATTAAAATATTCGACATAATTATTTAATTTCTTTATAGTTATACAAGTTTTTTATTTTTTTCACAAAAAAAGACATGCCCAGAACACCAGCATGAGTTTTTAATGCTAGTTTTTAATCATTTGTTTTATAAATTCTTTTTGATTGTACATTTTTTTGCCAATAATAAATATATTCCCCCACAAGTCTGCTGCTGAAAGAGTCGGTAATCATCTAAATTCTTTAGTAATTCATCATAATTTTTTATAATTTAACATATCGTGTTAATCTTTTAAATCATAGTTATAATCTCCATTAAAAAGAAAGCCATCTTTTCGACCATTAAAATTTCGCTCAAGCATCTTTTCCTTTTCTGCTCTATCAAAAATTTCATAAAAGCCCCAAGCTTCTGCACCAACAGGGTTGTCAAAAAAATTCATATGAAATTCAATGGCTGCTACATTTTCAAAGTTAAAAACCATTTAGACATCTTTACTAAGCCTTTCATCATACATTATTAGCTTATAACTAACTTTTGTATTAAGAGCTTCTAGTTCTATTTTTAATTTAGTAAGATTACCATCAAATGTTGCTGACAATAGCAATGATTTATTCATATAAGCTCTCCCTTGCAACTAAACTAAGAAAATCTCTTCTATATACATTGCACCAACCAGCTTTAGTTGATACTAAATAAATATTAGTTCTTTATATTCTAGCTTAAAGTTATGTCATTAATTTGCTTATCCTTTTTCTTATTCTATTCCACATATTATAAATACAATTTATTCAATATTTACATAAACGTCATATCCTTTTAACATTTTTTCAAGTTTTTTATTTTCCTCATCAGTCAAAGTAATTTGATAAGGTTTATCGTCCTTATTAATATAAATTATTCCAAAATCATCAGGAAGATAAAATATAATTTCTTTCTCTTCTAACTCAAAAACGATACTCACCCCACTATAAAAAGGATATGTTGATGGAGCTTTTACTATTGTCCCTTTAAATAAAGATTTAAGAATTTCTAAATCCTCAGGCATAACTGGAACACTAATTTTTTGTCTTTCTTCATTTGCTTCTACTCTTATATAAGCAGATGTTGCAGAACTAAGATCTAGATTGCTTGAAATATCATTTAATCCTTTATATATAATTATTATCATAATAAATTGAAATAATAACAAAGATATTACTACTATTTTCCTCATATAATCTCCCCCTCATTGTACATAATGATTCTCTCTAATTATTTTATTTTCATTTTATTAATGTTAATTTTTCAAACTTAAAAACACTTTGTCTATTCATTTCAGTGTTAATATTATAATGATTTTTAATTTTTTATTCAACAAGAAGTTTCATTAGGAGTGTCAAAAACTAAAATATTTTTACAATATTTTCTTATTCCTCAGTTAAATAATACTAAAAAATTGTCAACTCAATTATATTTTTGGTTGACATTTTTTCGTGTTAACCGTATAATGATATAGGTTAACAATTAATAATTAGGAGGAAAGAAGATGAATAATAAAAATATAAAAGCAAAATTATCTGCAAAAGAACTCTCAATGATTGCTATATTTACTGCAATTACTGCAGTATTTGCACAAATCGCTATCCCGATTCCTTTTACCCCAGTACCTATATCCTTTGGTTTAGTTGCTGTTTATATGTCAGCTATTCTATTAAAACCAAAGCATGCAGTATATTCACAAATCTGTTATCTAGCCCTAGGTGGCTTAGGTGTTCCTGTGTTTGGTGGCTTTCGTGGTGGTCTGGGGGCCCTCTTTGGACCAACAGGTGGTTATCTATTGGTTTATCCTATTATGGCTTGGATTGTATCTATGGCACTTAACAGTAGCAAAAGTCGGCAGGCTGAATTCTCACAAAGCAAGACAATTGTATTTATAAAATCTGCTATAGCTATTTGCATAGCACATATTATTTTATACTTAGGCGGAACAGCATGGCTTAGTATTACAACAGGCAATTCATTTTATGCTTCCCTTACTATTGCTGTATTTCCTTTTATCCCAATGGATATAATAAAAATTCTGTTTTGCATATTTGCCATTGTTCCTATCCGATCACGTTTAATAGCAACAAATCTTCTGATGTTAGGCAATAAACAAGCAGATTTTTCAAAATAAAAGGAGCCTAAATATGGATGGAAGTATTTTTATAAAAAAATTATTAGATAAAGTTCTATCTGGAGATGATGTCACAGTTAATGAAGCTAACATGCTCATAAAACCTGACTTAACTGACTTAAATGAACTTATTCAAGCATCAGCCACTATTAGCAGGCATTATCTTAAAGAAATAGAAATGTGTGCCATATACCCAGCTAAAATCGGTAACTGTTCAGGGGACTGTGCCTTTTGTGCTCAATCTGCTCATCACAATAGTAAAGTTATACCCCTTTCACTTCAAGAGCTAGATGATAATAAAGTTCTTGAAAAGGCTAAAGAATTAAATAGATTAGGTGTAAAACGTTTTAGTCTTGTAACAAGTGGTGAACAGTTAACTAATGAAGAATTTGACCGTATATTAGATGTATTCCAAAGATTAAATAATGAAACAAAGATAGGACTTTGTGCATCTCTTGGAAGTTTGACATTAAAAAGGGCTATCAAATTAAAAGAATCGGGGGTATCCCGCTATCATCACAACATTGAAACTAGTCGTAGCTTTTTTCCCCGAATCTGTTCAACCCACAGCTATGATGACAAGTTAGAAACTATTAAAATTGCTCGACAGGCGGGTTTAGAAATCTGTTGTGGAGGTATCATTTCTATGGGCGAAAGTCCAAAACAGCGAATAGAGATGGCCTTTGCTTTAAAAGAATTGGACGTAGATTGCATACCTATTAATATTCTAATTCCAATCCCAGGTACACCTTTAGAAAAACAACAACCCCTTTCCATAGAGGAAATATTAAGAAGCATAGCTATCTTTCGCTTCATCTTAAAGGATAAGCCTTTAAGACTTGCAGGAGGCCGTGAACAAGCTTTAGGAGAATACGAATATTTAGCTTACACCGCAGGTATTAATGCCTTGCTAGTTGGCGATTGCCTAACAACAGCTGGGAAAAGTATTGAAAAGGAAAAGTGTATGCTTTTTAACAAAAATCAAAAACATCATTCATGTTCTTCTTCTGAAAAATAAAGATTTTTTAGCCCCAATTCCCCCTGTTGATAATTGACATCTGCATAAATATCTCCAAAATAATATGGACTTGCCTAGGACTCAAATAATAAACCTAAAGCAAATTTTGCCTTTAATCTGCCTTCCTCCACATCAAAAGAAACAATGTTTCCTAAAACAGGTGTATCATCTTTTACAGTTAACTTTTCTTCAAAGGGACCTATTATTACAGAATCTTTCTTATCTCCAATATGAACATCCACCCATAGCTCTTCTTTAGAATTATAATAAGATTTTAACCAGACTTCATTAAGAAGCTGTGAATTATAACTTTCACTTTCATAGACAATATCTTTGAAATACATAGGATTTGGAATAATTGTTTCATTCTCAGATTCTGTAAAAATATATTCCTCTTCTGATAAAGTTTCCTGTTTTTCTCCTGTTACTGATATTATTTCTACGGTATCTATATCAGCAACAGCTGCTCTTGACCAGTTATCTCTAAGACTACACCCTATAAATAATAAGCCAACTGCTATTAACCACGCTGCACAATATTTTCTTTTCAATCACATATATAGCTTACACCCTTTCTTTTCATTTTTTTACTACTGAAACATCTTCATAGCAAAAACAAAGATTAATAAATAATTACTGGCATCTCATTTATCTGACACCATCTAATACTGCGATTTTCCCCTATCATCTTATCTACAGAAACTTTAGGCTATATCCCAAAATTATAGATGATTCCATAGCCTTCTAAGATTTTCTTAAATCTTTCATTGTCCTCATCTGTTATATGAAAATAATAGTCTTCTCCATCTTCTTCTATACGAATTGTGGGACAGCCATCACCAGCTGGATAAATGATGAATTCTTTCTTTTCTGACTGAAAGATTAACTCAACCCCATTGCATGGACAACTTACTGTTTCTTTCCATGCGGTTCCTTTAAATATGGATTTTAAAAACTCTAAATCCTCTTGCTTAATCTGAGTATAGATTTCTGGCATTTCCCCATATGCTTCTGCTTTTAAATATGCTGTTTTAGCAAAATCTACATCTACAGGATCCGAAATAGAAAAAAGTATTGTATAATTAATAATACACATTACGATAAGAATACCTATAAAGGTATACAATGAAATGATTATGGCTTTTTTCATCTACTCGCCTCCGTACAAAATGAATTTATCTCTTTAATTCTACCTTCTCTTATTTTAATTTCCTTCAAATTTAAAAACTTTTAAATTATAGTAATATTTATAGTAAATAATACTTGAATATTGTTTTATAGTCAATAAAAAAGCCCCTTAGATAAAAAGGAGCCATTAAGATCATATTATCCATTTTGTTTTTCAATAAATCTTCTTAATAAAGTATTAAATTCATCCTTTTGATCATAAAAACATCCATGACCAGAATATTCAAGAGGTACTAAGGTTGAAGTTCGGATCATTTTATGCTGTATTTCAGCAAGTTCAAAAGGCACTATTTTATCATGAATTCCGTGAATAATTAAAGTTGGCACATGAATAACTTCTAAATCTGTAAAAAGCGTTTCCTTTATCCAGGTCTGAGCAATTGCTGCTGTCGCCCAGCCCGAAGCCTGCAAGCCTAAACTAAAAAACCAATCCGAAAAGGCTTGTGAAGTATGCTGAAAGAAAAAATTGTTTCCAAAATTCCTAAGCATTTGTGGTCGGTCATTATAAGTCCCCTTGATAATTTCTAAGACGGTCTGCTTATCTGCACCATAAGGGAAGCTAGGAAGCTTAATTAAACTTGGTACTGCTGCCGCAATAAGGACTAGCTTAGATACCCCAAATCCCTTATGCCGTCCCATGTATCTGACAGCTATGGCACCGCCCGTAGAATGCCCTGCTAAAATAAAATCATGTAAGCCTAATACTTCCACCACAGTCCTAAGATCATCGGATAAAGTATTGTAATCATATCCGTAAAAGGGCTTATCCGATTTACCAAAACCTCTTGTATCAATTCCAATACAACGGTACCC
>JAAYRK010000090.1 GCA_012518815.1 Candidatus Epulonipiscium sp.
GAAACAAGCTTTTATACAGTTGGTTATACCTTCTTCTGGGAAGATAGACCATTTCAGTTAACGGGTGTAGTGGTAAGTGAAGAACAAGCCCAAGAAGAAATAGATGAAATAAGAACATACGTAGATGAAATGATAAAGACGATTAGAGATGAACGTTAAGATTATTTTTATACAAAAATATGTCAAATATAACTTTGTTTTGTAGTTAAACATAGAAAAATAAAGAAATAATAAAGGAGAAATGAGATTGAGAAAGCTTAGTATTATACTTTTAGTTATTATTTTATTGTTATCAATTACAGCATGTGGTACAGATAAAGGAGAAACAACTTCTAACCCAACTAATGAAGTAAGCAGCAATGATACACAGATATTGGAATAAAGTGAAACAGAAAAGGAAGAGAAAGAAGAAAAAAAAGAAAGTGATGTTAATATACCGTTCACAGCCAAGTTTCCAATGTTTAGCTTGTTTATAGATGGACCCAATTATCAATATATACAAAACGGTGCTACAACGTTATATAATGTAGGAGGTCATCGTTTTATTGCATTAACATCAGCAAAAAATGTGAGTGCAGAGAGTCTAAGTGAAATTATAGATGCTTATTTTAAGGATTTTAGAACAGGAGTAGGCCCAAATTGTAAAGGTTACACACCAGAAAAATTCAATGTAGAAGGCAAGGAAGTAGAAGTAAATGGGACAAAATTTTGGAGGTTCGAAGGAGAACTAATGGCGAAGACATCTTTTGATAAAGAGACTAGTTTTTATACAGTAGGTTATACATTTTTTTGGGATGGTACTCCATTTCAGATTACAGGAGTAGTAGTAACTAAAGAACAAGCCCAAGAGGATATAGACGAAATAAGAACATATGTAGATGCGATGGTAAAGACAATTAGGGATAAAAGGTAGGAATAATTATTGTTAAAAGGCTGCTATTCAACTGTTTGTTGAGTAACAGCCTTCTTAGTTTATACTATCAATAAACTTTAACCAAATTATTTTAAATTGAGAAGAGAATTAGCGTATCAATCAAAATGCTTTATCAAAGAGGGCAGTGGTCTGGATTGTGTCAGCTAAAATTTTATAACAAGCCAAAATCTCTTGTATGAAACTGGTGGTGGCTATACTTTTATAGGAGAATGGGTAACAGGTGTTAACAGTAATCTGATTAGGGTTGCCATTGCTGATGGAGATGAAATTATTTTTGCATATATCAACAGAGAGGGTAAGATGGTTTGGGAAATGAAATAAAAGAACAGTTCCTAAGTAAAAATTTCTAAAGAAATATACTGCTGTTAAACTGATAAGAAAAGATATTAGAGCATAAGCTAAACCCTTAATGAATAAAGATAAGCTTTCTATTGAAATTGTAAGACCAAAATTGAGGAGATTTTCTTTATCAAAGAAGAAAATGCATATTAAAACGGCCAGAGTAAGACCTATATTAAAAGATGATCTTTTTATAAAAGGAATAAAGTGATAGATACAAATTTAACAGGGATATTCATTCTTTCTAAGCATATGGCAAAAAGTATGATGAAACACAATCGAGGGAAAATTGTCAATATTAGCTGTATAAGATCTAAAATTTTCAGACCTAATATGGCGGAATATGCTGCTTCAAAAGCTGCAGTCGTTGCATTGACATCAGCAATGGCTTTGGATTTAGCAGCTTATAATATACAAGTCAATTCTGTTGCTCCAGGTTTTACTTATACCGCTATGACAGCTAAATCATTTGATGATCCAAAAATAAGGGAATTTTCTGAAGGCATCATTCCAGTTGGAAGAATTGCAAAAGCAGAAGATATAGCCAATACTGTTTTATTTTTATTATCGGAGATGGCAGATTATATTAATGGTGAAACGATATTTGTGGATGGTGCTTATAGAATATCTAAATAAAAAAGATATGGGGGAAGTATATGACGGATATGAGTCCTTCAAAAGAATTAAGAGAAAAAGTACGAAAACTTGAAAAAGAACTTGGCATTTTAAAAGATTCTCAGCTATCCTGCTGTGGTGTGACTCTTGCCCAATGTCATGTATTAGTAGAAATAGGACGGGCAGGAAGGATTTCTTTGAGTGAACTGGCCAGTCTCCTTAATCTTGAAAACAGCTCAATGAGCCGGACAGTTGATAAACTGGTTACAAAAGGTATGGTGAAGCGGGATGTTGATCCAACGGACAGGAGATATCTTGTTATAAGTCTTACAAGAAGAGGAGAAGAAATTTATAGAAAGATTGAGGAAAGCATGAATTTATTCTTTGAAAAAATATATTTTGCTTTACTGGTTGAAAAAAGAAAAGAGGTATTAGAAAGTTTGAATCTTTTATTGTTGTCTGTTGAAAAAGTTAGGAAGAGTGAAGATATAGGACTGAAAAATAGAGAATTCTTATGAAACGATTAAAGACTGTTTATTAAACATTTTATTGTTGTTTAACAGTTTTTTTATGTTATTATAGTTTGGTATATGTAAATTCTTCTATTGTCACACCATTCCATGACCTTCCATAAAACATTTCGTTCTTTAAGCGACCCAAGAACCCTTGAGCACATTCTATACCTCCTGATACTATGCTATATCAGGTCCAAGTTTTTGTCCGCACCCCCCAAAAGCTCAGTGGTGACAGATAAAGCAAAGACAAAGAATATTCATTGACAAATAGAATATATTGGTGTAGCATAATTAAAAATATTTTCTAAGATTGATGAGTTAACAAAAGCTAAGTATTGATAACAATATCAGGTAAAGCTTTATTATTTTTATAAAAATAAAAATTTATGGTGATTGTCTATGAGAAAAAGGATTATTAAAATTGGGTTTTTTATTATTGCAACGATTTGTTTGTTATTTTTTATTAATTTTATACCTGCTTTTTATTTAAAGTCGTCTGATATGAATCTTCTGGAAGGTCAGTGGGTCAATGTATATTACGAAAAGGAAAAAGATGCGGCAATAGATACTTTTAATTATGCAGATGCTGAAACAGAGTATATCGCTAAAAAGTTAGGCTTTAGAGAAAAAGAAAATGTAAATATTTATATTTATGATTCCCAAATGAAAATGCAAAGAAAAAAATACGGATTTATTGGTCCTTTTTTAGGCCTGGACTGGTATATAGGGGACAATGTTGGAACCAGGGTTATTTTAACCTCTCCTGCCAATCCCGGAGCTATGCATAACTATGATAGTGTGAAGTATGCAGTGTTACATGAAATTGTGCATGCCTATATTAGTGTTTTAAATCCAGACATTGATTTATGGTTAACAGAAGGAGTAGCCTTGTATCTGTCTAATGGTGAAGAATTTTATAAGGAATATTTAGATTCAATGTCTATACCAACTTATAGTGATACTTGTACTAGCAATCCTATTAGATTTTCAAATTGCGGAGGCTATATATTTGCAACAACGTATATTGAATATCTGGATGTAGCTTATGGATGGGACAGTGTGCTTGAACTTATAAAAACAGAAGATTATATGCACTGTTTTGGTAAATCACAAGAAGATATATACAAAGAGTGGGTAGAATATATAAAAAATTATTATCAATAAAAGTCTCAACTGGATTTAAAGGATTATATTTTTGTTATTTAGGGGGGATTAGTATGATAACTTATGGCAATAAGATTTCCGAACAAGAGTATAATCATTTAAGGAAAGCAGTTGGATGGAATACTCTTCGGAAAGAACAGGCAGAAAGAGGACTTATGAATTCGGCTTTTCTTACAGTAGCATATAAAGATGGGAAAGCTGTAGGAATGGCGAGAGTCGTTGGAGATGGCGGCTATATTGTCATTATTGCAGATGTTATGGTATTACCTGAGTTTCAGGGGCAAGGAATTGGGAGACAGTTAATGAATAATGTCATGGACTATTTAAAGAATTCGATGCAGAAAAATGATTTTCTAATGGTGAATTTAATGGCTGCACCGAATAAGGAAGGTTTTTATAAAAAATTTGGTTTTATTGAAAGACCTAATGAAAATATGGGTGCAGGCATGGTTATGTATCTTAAGAAGGAATAAGAAAAGTACTGAGAATTAGATAAGGCGTTATCGTATTATTCAGGCACAGATTAATTGTTTTTGTATGAGAAAAGTCACCTTTTGTCTTAAAAAGATAAAAAGGTGACTTTTATTTTTTTTGTGATGGATATTGTTTATTATTTTAATTTTTACACAGCATATCAAATTGTCTGCTTGAATAATATAAGTTAAAGAGTTTTTTCCAAGGGGGATACTATGGGTAATTATATTGATGTGGATCATAAGGTCAGAATATTTGTAGAAGACCTAAATCCACAGGGTAAAAAAACGATTGTTTTTTTACATGGCTGGCCGGCAAATCATAATCTGTTGGAATACCA
>JAAYRK010000091.1 GCA_012518815.1 Candidatus Epulonipiscium sp.
AATTTTTTAGAATTTAAATTTATTGCTTTTTATAATAATAATAATATAGTATAATTATATATTTAGAAAAATAAATATAAAAATATATTTTTCAATTTTATGTATAAATTATTCATTATTATCCGAATATATTTTTATCAGTATATTTCAATATAGTAAAAATTGATATGAATAGAGGTGCAATATGGCAAAAATTAATTTTAATGATACAAATAAAAAGGTTCATTTTATTGGTATCGGCGGCATTAGTATGAGTGGACTGGCAGAAATTCTTTTAGATAAAGGCTTTGAAGTTTCAGGTTCAGATATAAAAAGTTCAAAAATAACGAAGCATTTAGAAAATCTAGGCATAAACATTTATTTAGGACATTCATCTTCAAATATAGAAAATGATGTAGATTTTGTTATTTATACAGCAGCTATTAATAGTGATAATCCAGAATTAATAGAAGCACAAAAAAGAAATTTAATAGTTTTAGACCGTGCAGAACTTCTTGGAGAAATAATGAGTAACTATCCTTATTCTATAGCTGTTTCAGGAACTCATGGAAAAACAACTACAACATCTATGCTATCTTATATTCTTCTTGAAGCAAAGAAAGATCCCACAATATCTATTGGAGGCATTGTGGATGCCATAGGAGGAAATATCAAGATTGGGCAATCAGATTATTTTATTACAGAAGCCTGTGAATATTGTGATAGCTTTCTTAAATTTTACCCCCATATGGCTATCATATTAAATATGGAAGAAGACCATTTAGATTACTTTAAAGATATTAATCATATTAGAAAATCCTTTACTAACTTTGCAAAAAACATCTCCAAAGAAGGTGCTCTTATTATTAACGGAGATATTGAAAATCTTTCACTTATTTTAGATGAAATAAAATGCAAGGTAGTTACCTTTGGCACTGACCCTAATCGTGTTATGTGGACTGCAGCAAATATTGAATATAATGAAAAAGCCTGCGGTAAATTTGATTTGTTTTACCAAGGCAAAAAAATGGGCAAAATTACTTTAAATGTACCTGGAGTTCACAACATATATAATGCCTTAGCGGCTTGTGCAGCTACTTATGAATTAAATATTTCTATAGATGATATTATCAATGGGCTTTACAAATATAAAGGAACAAATCAAAGATTTGAGATAAAAGGTAATTTAAAAGGAATTACTATTGTCGATGATTACGCACACCATCCAACAGAAATAAAAGCTACTCTTGAAGTAGCAAAACACTATCCTCATAATACTCTATGGTGTGTTTTTCAACCTCATACCTATACTAGAACCAAGATATTCTTAAAAGAATTTGCCCAGGCTTTAAAAGAAGCTGATAAAATAATTTTAACTGATATTTACGCTGCACGAGAAAAAGACTTAGGTGAAATCCATTCAAAAGATCTCCAAAAAGAACTAGCTAGAATTGGAAAAGAATCCTATTATTTTTCTGATTTTGATTCAGTAGAAAATTTTATTTTAGAAAATTGTATCCCCGGGGACCTGTTGATAACTATGGGAGCTGGGGATGTTAATATGATAGGAGAAGAGCTTCTTGGAACAAATCTATCCACAATATCCACAAGTATTTCTGTAGAAAAAGAAATAAAATCATGTGAATAATTTCTTAATAACTATGTTTAATTCCACATTTTTACAATAATTCTTATGCCCAAAAAGATAATCTTTTTGGGTATTTTACATTTAAAAATAATTGTTTTTTAAACTTATCCACATTATCCACAGAGTTATTAACATAATCTGTGTTAATTAAACTTATCTAATATTAACTAAGTCTGAATTTTCTTTGGTAAACAATCTTTCAACTATGTGATATAATATCAATACAAAAGAACTTATGGAAAGGGGAGATGGTGATGGCAACTATAAATATAGAAAATAATATAGATTTCTCTGCAACACCTATTACAAATGAATTTATTGATAAATATATGCCAAAAGCAAATGGAAATTTTGTTAAGGTATATATATTTTTATATAGATATTGTTATCACCATAAAAAAGCTCCTAGTACAAAGGAAATTTCTGAAAAATTAGACCTATTGGAATCAGATATAATTAAAGCATTTCAATATTGGACAGAACAAGGCTTAATGGATTTTCAACAAGATGAAAATAATTATATTTTTATAAGCTTTCAAATGCCTTTTTCAAAAGATAATAAAGAAAACAAATTAAAATCAACAAATAATAAAACAATACATATTCATCATGAAACAAGACCTAATTATAGTCCCGAAGAATTATCTATATACATGAAAAACCCAGAAATATCCCAACTTTTTAAAATTGCTGAAAGATATCTTGGCAGAATGCTTAATCATAATGATCTAAAAGTACTATATAGTCTATATGACTGGCTAAGACTTCCTGTCGATGTTATAGAACTATTATTAGAACATTGTATATCCAATAATCATAGAAGTATTAGATATATTGAAAAGGTAGCAATAACTTGGGCAGAAGAAGGAATTAATAGTTTAGAAAAAGCAAAATTAAGAATTAAAGTTTTCAATGAAGATTATAGAAAAATTATGAAAACCTTTGGCCTTAACAGGGCTCCAGCTCCCTTTGAAATTGAATTAATGAATAAATGGATAAAAGAGCTTAATACTCCTATCGAAATAATTTTAGAAGCATGCGAAAGAACAATTGCTCAAATTCAAGAGCCTAGCTTTAAATATGCTAATTCAATAATAAATAATTGGAATAAAAATGGTGTAAAAAGTTTAGAAGATATAAAAGTATTAGATGCCGCATATCTTCAAAAGAAAAGCTTACAAAATAATTCTTCAAATACTAATGATTATTATAATAGGCCTAGCAAATTCGTAAACTTTAAGCAAAGAGAATGGGATTTTGAAGAATTAGAAAGATTAGAAAGAGAATATTTACAAAAAGAACTTTCTGAAAAAGGATGATATAAATGGGTATAAAAGAGAGCCAATATAAGAAAATATTAAAGGATTATGAATTAAAAAGAGAACGTTCTAATAAAGAATTAAGGCTAAGACAAGAAGAAATATATGCTAAAATTCCACGTATTGCCGAAATTGATAATATTCTAGCCTCAACAGGAATAGAAATTTCTAAAGCAATTTTACAAAATCCTGAAAAATCTGAAGAACTAATTCATTCTCTTGAACAAAAAAATTTAGATTTAATAATTGAAAAAGCTGAACTTTTATATATTAACGGTTATAACAAAAATTATTTAGAACCTACATATCACTGCTATAGTTGTAAAGATACTGGTTATATCAGTAACTCTCCTTGTCATTGTTTTAAACAAGCCCTTATTGATATAGCATATGATCAATCTAACCTAAAAGAAATTTTAGCCATAGAAAACTTTGACAACTTTAACTTTGACTATTTTTCAGATAAATTAGATTCCACAATGAATATCTCACCAAAAGAAAATATTAAGCAAATATATAGTCACTGTATCAGATTTATAGAACAATTTGATGACAACTTTGATAATCTAATATTTTACGGAAATTCTGGCCTCGGAAAAACATTTTTATGTAATTGCATAGCTAAAGATTTATTAGATAGGGGAAAGACAGTAATATATTTAACTGCCTTTCAACTTTTTCAACTTTTTGAACAAGTTAGATTTAATAAAGACGATGAAGAAAATAGTTCTAGAAATTATTTAGATACTATTTTTACTGTTGACTTATTAATTATTGACGATTTAGGCACAGAATTTAGCACATCCCTGACTGGCTCAGAGCTTTTTAATTGCCTAAACAGTAGATTATTAGATAAAAAACATACTATAATATCCACGAATTTATCTCCTAATGATTGGCAAAAACAGTATTCCGAAAGAATTGTTTCAAGGATATTTGGACATTATAAGGCTCTAAAACTAATAGGCGAAGATATAAGAATACAAAAGAAATATAAATAAAGACCAATTTGGTCTTTTTTTGTTCTAGTACAATATCTATCTCTCATATCATATAATATTTAATGAATCCTGTAACAAGGAGGGTCTAAATGAAGTCCTTTCGGGTTCAATTATTATTACTTTTTATTTTAGCCTTGATTCTTAGCGACATGATATATTACCGTAATACTTATAATCACCTTTATCACGGAGCCTTTAATCAAAATAAAAATCCTTATTTTATACATGTCGATTTAGATGATTATAAAATGTATGTATTTAAAGATGAAAAAGTAATTAAAACTTATCCTGTTTCAGGAGGAATGCAAAGTTCCCCCTCCCCCTTAGGAACCTGGACAATTATTTCAAAAGCAGATTGGGGAGAAGGCTTTGGCGGAACTTGGATGGGCCTTAATGTCCCCTGGGGAAAGTATGGCATCCACGGTACCGATGAACCTTGGTCTATTGGAAGGCCTATGTCTCAAGGCTGTATAAGAATGTATAACGAAGATGCTAAAGAACTTAAAAAAATGATTCCTCACGGAACAAAAGTTACTATCGTCAAAGGAACATTAGGTCCCTTTGGAGATTATTTTAGGGTACTAAAACCAGGAGATACAGGCTCTGATGTACTTATGATTCAAAAAAAGCTTAATGACTTAGGCTATTATAACGGTTATTGTGATGGAAAATATGGAGACAATATGAAAAATGCAATACATAAATTTCAAAAAGATAATAATCTCCCTGTTAGTAATAATATAAACCATGCTATGTATGAAAAATTGGGCTTTATTCCTATGGAATAAAGCCCAATTTTTATCTTCATACCTTTATTAATTTGTATTATAAATATTAAACTCATTTAAAATACCTGTTAATTTATCACCTAACTCCGACTGCTTTGCAGCTACCATTTCAATACTTTCTACAGCCGCAGTAGTTTCTTTTAGTCCAAAAGCAATATTTTGAGTATTAAATGTTGCGGAGTTAATAGCTTGAGATACTTCTTCAATTTGCTTTTTAATTTGCTCTACAGAATGGTTGATTTGTTCTGTACTCTTAATAAAATTATGTACCAATTCATTTACTAATTCAGAGTCTTTTTGATACTGCATACTAGTTTCTAACATTAATTCATAATCTTTATTAACCTTTTCGTTAATAAATTCTAGAATATCTCTTCCATTATCCGATAGGTTTTCAAATGCCTCGTATACCTGAGCTATGACTAAATCGATATTAGTTACAGTGCTTGCTGATTGTTCTGCTAAAGTTCTTATTTCTTCTGCTACAACAGCAAAGCCTCTTCCGCTTTCTCCTGCTCTAGCAGCCTCTATACTTGCATTTAATGCAAGAAGATTAGTCTGTTCGGCAATACTTGAAATAAGCTGAGCCATATTTCTAATTTCTTTAACAACTTCTCCCTTTTTAATTCCTTCTAATATTTTTTCTTTCTTTTGGACATAAATAGTATTTGTTTCTTCTTGAGATTTTTGAGAGGCAAGCTTCATAGAGTCTGCCCTGTTTCTAATTTGTTCTACAGTCTTCTTGCTTTGATTAATATTTTCGGACAAATCATTAATATTTTCTACAACAGCAATACTTGTATTATGTACTTCTGTACTAGCAGCATCCACCTCTTCCATCACTGCAACAATATCTTCAGTAGAAGAGCTTATTTCTTCAATTTGAGCTGTAATTGTTTCAACTGTATCATGAAGTTCCTTAGAAGATGTATCCATGTTATTAGCATTTTCTGATACAGATTGCAATACATTTGTTTGTTTTTCAATCATTTCTACAATAGCCCTTGATAAATCCCCTACTTCATCTCTTCTGTTAATCTTATATTTATTTGTATTAATTGAATAATCTCCATTAGAAATTTTAGTAACATCCTTTATTACCATAGATAAAGATCTATTAATCATACTTCCAAACAAAAAGCTTATAATAATGCCAGCTACAATAGCTGCTAAAATAGTAATCATTAATTTAAAAAGAAGAGAATTACTCATATTAACTACATCTTCTTTTAACACCCAAATACTAAAGTTACCGATTAATTCCTTATCCTTATCTAAAATAGGTTTATAAACTACTTCATATTGTTCTCCATTAACTTCAACTGTCTCTATTAGATTTCTCTTGGTTTCTTCTAATTTCTTTAATAGTTCAGGAGATATTCCAGAATTATTTATTGAAGATACTAAAGTTTTATCTTTTGTAGCTAAAGCTACTGAATATCTGGTTGCACCAGTGATGGCATCTACAATGTCACTATTATCCTCTAACAAAAGATTCCCTTTATAAAGACCATCTTCTTTTAATTCCCATTCTCCCTCAAATTTTAAAGAAAATAACTCATATTCTAAATCTAAAATAGACTCCAATTGTCTTTTCATATTATAATTATTTAATGTCTGTATCCCACTATTTACAAAAGCAAAAAGACCTATGCCAAATATGACTAATAAGATACTTATCAACATGACCATTTTACCTCTTAATTTTAAAAACCTCATATTATTCCTCCTTCTTGTATTTATAACCATTATTTTTTAATAACTATAAAAATTATCACAAGAATATAATTTGCTTTTAACAACTTTACTAAATTATATCATATTTCTAAACAGTTAACTATTTTTAATAAAAATTTTTATAATTTTTCGTATCTATAGATTGATTTTAAAAATCAAAAAGCACTAAATCTTAAATGTCTTCGTTGTTTTTACAGCCTTCTTCCATCCTTTATATAAATCATTCATCTTCTGTCTGTCTTTAGAAGGATAAAATACTTTATCTTCTTTTATCGTTTTTAATATTTCTTCTTTATCTTTCCAAAATCCTACTGCCAGACCTGCCAAATATGCAGCTCCTTTAGCTGTTGTTTCAATACAAGAAGGACGAAATACTCTAACATCTAATAAATCTGATTGGAATTGCATCAAGAAATTATTAACACTAGCTCCCCCGTCTACTTTTAAAACTTTTAAATCTATAGATGAATCCTGTCCCATGGCTTCCAAAACATCTTTTGTTTGATAAGCAATAGATTCTAATGTAGCTCTTATAATATGATTTTTATTAGAACCCCTGGTCAAACCTAAAATTGTTCCTCTAGCATACATGTCCCAATGGGGAGCAGCAAGACCTACAAAGGCAGGAACAACGTATACTCCGTTATTATCATTAACTTTTGTTGAAAAATTTTCGCTTTCTGCAGCATTATTAATGAGCATTAATTCATCTCTAAGCCATTGTATTGCTGCCCCTGCAACAAAAACACTTCCTTCTAATGCATATTCCACCTTGCCATCTATTGCCCACGCAATCGTAGTTATCAGACCATTTTTAGATTTTATTCTATTAGACCCTGTATTCATTAATAAAAAGCAACCTGTTCCATATGTATTTTTAGCAGTTCCTGCTTCAAAACAGCCCTGTCCAAATAATGCAGCTTGTTGGTCCCCTGCTATGCCTGCAATCGGGATAGTGTATCCACTAAATATAGATTCATGGGTATGGGCATATATCTCACTATTGGAAACTAGTTTAGGCATCATTGACAAAGGAATTTCTAATTTATCCAAAATCTTTTCATCCCATTGCAAACTTTTGATATTAAAAAGCATTGTTCTAGAGGCATTAGTATAGTCTGTTATATGTAACTTTCCATTAGTCAAATTCCACAATAGCCAACTATCAACATTACCAAAAAGCAGTTTACCTTTTGCTGCTTTTTCCTTTGCTCCCTCTACATTATCTAAAATCCATTTTATTTTAGTTCCAGAAAAATAGGCATCAATAATTAAACCAGTATTCTCCCTAATATATTCTTCCATGCCTTCTGCCATAAGCCAATCACAAATTGGAGCAGTTCTTCTGCACTGCCAAACAATAGCATTGTAAATAGGTTCTCCCGTATCTTTATCCCAAACTATAGTGGTTTCTCTTTGATTAGTAATGCCAATAGCAGCTATTTCATATGGATATATATTGCTTTTTTCCAAGACTTCAATTGCTACATCTTTTTGGCTTTCCCAAATCTCTAGTGGATCGTGTTCAACCCAGCCTGCCTTCGGATATATCTGAGTAATTTCTTTTTGTACATCCCCAATGGCTTCTCCCTCGTGATTAAAAATAATTGCCCTAGAACTAGTTGTACCTTGATCAAATGCCAAAAGATACTTTTTACCCATCTCAACCACCTCTCTTTAATAATTATACAAGGAAAAATTAAAAAAAGTATAGTCTTTACACTTAATCTTCAATAGGGATTATGGACTAGTTTTTACATAAGATGTATTGATACACTTTTAATATAGACAAAATATTTTTAGATTAGAGAGTTTAATGTATTATTGATATTATTAAAGGAGTAATAAAATGTTTAAATGTTTAACTAAAATAGAGCTCACAATAGCTTTACTTCCTACAAAGAGTAAAATAAAAGTAATATTTGCTATCAAATCATCAAAAAATAAAAAAGTCCTTAAAGCCTTAAATAAAAAGGCTTTGAGGACTTTTAAAATAATGCGGATGAAGGGACTCGAACCCCCACGATGTCGCCACCGGCAGATTTTGAGTCTGCTGCGTCTGCCAATTCCGCCACAGCCCCGCGGGTACTAAGAAATATTATCACAGCTACTTGAAAAGTGTCAACGAATAGTTTATGCTTTTTCAAAACAACCTTTTAATCTTGATCCGGAGAGGTCAGGAAGGGTGACATAGTGATTTGCGATTCCATTGCCGTTTCGCATGCTTGTGCTTACCTTTCGTTATCTTGACGGAAGGTTTTTTTGAGTAAAAGCCTTGCACAACGAAAGGAGTCAAGAGATGGCAGAATCATTTGAAAAAGCAATCATCATGGACGCTTCGGCCCTTAATCGGGCAATGACAAGAATCTCTCACGAAATTCTTGAAAAGAACAAAGGCCTCGATAACCTGGTGCTTATTGGTATTCAGAGGCGCGGCGTGCCTATGACTCAACGCATTGCCGAGTATCTACAAAAGATCGAAGGCATTAAGCCACCAACGGGTTATTTGGATATTACGTTTTACCGAGATGACTTGTCCATGCTTAGTTCGCACCCGATTGTGAACGGTACGGACATTCCTTTTGATATCAATGAGAAGAAGATCATATTAATTGATGATGTTCTTTTTACGGGCCGAACTGTACGAGCGGCCATCGAAGCCCTATTCGACATGGGTCGTCCGGCGCAAATTCAACTTGCAATCATGGTCGACCGCGGCCACAGAGAGTTGCCGTTTAGACCGGATTATGTCGGTAAGAACGTACCGACCTCAAACACAGAATCGATACATGTCGAACTGATGGAAATTGATGGGCAGGATCGCGTGGCACTTTATGATGAGGTGAAAAATCATGCTGAAGAGTAAAGATTTATTGGGTCTCAAAGAATTATCCGCAGAAGAAATCAGCGAAATACTTACTACCGCTGAGATGATGAAGATGGTTCTTGATTCTAACAGTAAGAAGACCTCCCATCTTCAAGGCCGATCGGTGGTCACACTATTTTATGAAAACAGCACACGAACTCGTCTGTCGTTTGAACTGGCCTCAAAGTACATGGGGTCCGTTAGTGCGAACATTTCGACATCCGGCAGTAGCGTCAACAAAGGCGAGTCCTTATTGGACACAGTCAGGACGATCGATATGATGGCTACGGACATCATTATAATGCGCCACAACCAGTCCGGTGCGCCTCATTTTATTGCCCCACATCTTAAGTCATCAGTCGTAAATGCCGGTGATGGCATGAATGAACATCCGACACAAGCATTGTTGGATATGTTTACGATGAAGTCAAATTTCGGAAAAGTCGAAGGACTGAAGGTTGTAATATGCGGCGATATTTACCACAGCCGAGTCGCTAGAAGTAATGTGATCGGACTAACAAAGCTCGGTGCGGAAGTGACCCTTTTCG
>JAAYRK010000092.1 GCA_012518815.1 Candidatus Epulonipiscium sp.
AGGAATATCAGGAACTACAGCAGGAGAAGAAACAATAATACTTGCACGCCCAATATCTGCTGCTGCATTTTGCTCTGCTTCACTCTTTTTTACTTGATAAGCTTCAAAAGAAGCTTCTGCAAGTTCATAATCCCTCATCACTTCATTATATTTATATTCTTCTGTAGCTAAAGTTGCCCTAAGATCTGACAATCTTTGTTGAAGCTCATCTATCTTCTTTTCTAATACTTCCTTTTCAGATACATTTTGAACCAACCTAGTTTCTATTTGGGTTCTTTGAGCTGTAAGCATTGCATCTGATAAATTAGATGTATTAGTAAGCTTAATTTCTATAGCTTGCTCCATAGTAGAACTATCAGTAGCTTTATATGAATTAGCATTATTGGAATTTGAATTTTCTCCATTTTCCCCTAATACAGCCTGTCCTCCTGTTTGTGTTCCTTTTAACTGTATTTTAGATTCAATCTCAACTATATCAATATTAGATCTTATTCCGCTCTTTTCCATAGTCTTTAAAGATATTAAATCAGCTTCTATTTGCTTATCTACATCAATAAGTGAACTCTTATAAGCAGTTAACTGATCTCTTAGAGTCACTATTTCTTGATTAAGAATTTCTATATCTTGAGAACTCATCAAATAGTCTCTTTTCTTTTTTGCTTCTTCATCAAGAGCCTTTTTTTCCACTTCAAGCTGTTCTGTTATAGCTTCTACTGCTTGTAAACTTTTTCTTTTTGTCATAGCTGTAATAAAATCAATAAATTTTTCATTAAGTGTATTAACTATATCTGATGCCAGTTGAGGGTCTCTATCACGTACAGATACTTTAATAAGATTAGTACCATCAATAACTTCTACAGTAACCTTTTCCCTAAGAGAACGGATTTTCATTAGATTTCCGCTTTCATCTTTTAAATCCAATTCTTTGATTGCAGCTTGTAGCACTTCAGAGTTTAAAAATTGTTCTTTATATGTTTCTACAGACATCTCTGGATATTGACTAATAGTATCCAGTACATCAGCACTGCTAGTGATTTCTTTATTTTTTTGCTGAGAGCCTATAGGATTAACTAAAAGCGTAGTCCTAGCTTCATACACAGGCGGAGTTATAAAACTAATAATAAGAGAAAGTGCAAAAGTTACCCCTGTAATAATAGCAATTAACTTTTTATGTTTTAATAAAACTTCTATAAGTTCCCTTAAACTAATTTCTTGTTCCATATTCATCCTCCATTTATTTCAATAATAAACTATAAATTTTTTTCAAAATTCCAAGCATCCCTAACCATTTCCTTAAGACCTCTTTTAGCAGTCCATGCAAGCTCTTTTTTTGCTTTGCTTACATCTGCATAGGATATAGGAATATCCCCTGGCCTTCTAGCAACAATTTCATAAGCTATATCTATATCATTGACTTCCATAAAAGTATTTAGCAATTGTAACACAGAAGTCCCTTGTCCTGTTCCAAGATTGTAAACATGTACTCCCGGTCTTAATTTTTCTAAAGCCACTAAATGTCCTTCTGCCAAATCCATCACATGGATATAATCCCTTACTCCTGTACCATCTATAGTAGGATAATCATTTCCAAAGACTTGCAGTTTATTTAACTTGCCCTTAGCTACCTGAGTAATATAAGGCATTAAATTATTTGGAATACCCTTGGGAAACTCACCTATTAGGCCACTTTCGTGAGCTCCTACAGGATTAAAATACCTAAGAATAGAAACCGAAAAATCTGGATGTGCTTTTGCTGCATCCATAAGAATTTTCTCACTCATAGCCTTAGTTTGTCCATAGGGATTAGTCGCAGGCATTAAGTCCATTGTCTCTACAAAAGGAACTTCATTATCACCATATACAGTAGCTGAAGAACTAAATATAAACTTATTAACCTTATACTTTATACAAGCCTTAGACAAGACTATGGTGCTTACGATATTATTATAATAATATTCTAAAGGCTTATTCACTGACTCTCCTACAGCTTTAAAACCAGCAAAATGAATTATACCATCAAAATTATGATTATTAAATAACTGTTCTACTTTATTTGTATCTTTTACATCTATTTCATAAAAAATAATATCTTTCTTAGTTATTTCTCTTATTTTATCTATTGTTTCTCTTCTGCTATTAGATAAATTATCAGCTATAACTACGTCATGTCCTGCCTCAAGTAAAGCTACACAAGCATGGGACCCAATATATCCAGCACCACCAGTAACTAATATATTCATAATTTGCCCACCTTATCTAATCTTTTAAGATGTAATTTTCAATCCATACTATTATAGCAAAAGATTGTAATAAAAAAAACCCTTCATATGAAAAGGGTCTTCATATTACAATAGCTCATTTTTATTTCTTTTTTCTAATTCATCTACGATTTTTTTAACTTCTTGAGCCCTATCCTTAGAACAAACTAAAGTTGCATCAGGAGTATGAACAATAATAAGATTATCAAGACCTATAGATGCTATTAAATGATCTTTAGAATATATTAAAGTATTTGTAGTATCTATATTAATGCTTTCCCCAATAATTATATTATCATTTTCATCTGCTTCGTAAATACTCCCCAGACTATCCCAACTACCCACATCATTCCAAGAAAAATCACCTGGAATAACAAGGACATTATCACTTCTTTCCATAATACCATAATCAATAGATATGCTTTGGAGCTTAGGATAGATAAGTTCAAGCATTTGAGGCTCCTCTTCAGTATCTATATATCTTTCTAATTCCAAAAGGCTATCATATAACTTAGGCAAAAATCTCTTTATGTTATCAAGTATAGTTGAAACTTTCCAGATAAACATCCCACTATTCCATAAATAATTTCCACTAGCCAAATACTCTTCTGCTTTTTGAAGATTGGGCTTTTCTACAAATTCCTTTACTTCATAAACATTTTTTTCTTTTTCACTTCCCATATGAATATAGCCATAACCAGTACAAGGGAAAGTTGGTTTTATTCCAATAGTAATTAAAGAATCTGTTTTTTCTGCTAACTTTATAGCTTTATCAAGTATTTTTAAAAATTCATCCTCTTTTTTAATATAATGATCCGAAGGAAAAACACACATTACTGCATCTTTTACTCTTTTTCTTAAAAGCATAGCAGCATAACCAATACAAGGAGCCGTATTTCTTCCTATCGGTTCTAATAAAATGTTTTTATGAGAAAGATCTTTTACGATTACTTCTTTTATAATTTTTTCTTGTAATTTGTTCGTTACAATAATAGTCTGGGAGTATGGAATTATAGGATTAATACGGTTTATTGTTTCATTAATCATAACATCTTTACCGCTTAAGTTTAAAATTTGCTTTGGTGATACTTTTCTAGAAAGAGGCCAAAACCTTGCTCCGCCTCCGCCTGCCATAATAACTCCATATTTTTTCATTGTAATTCCTCCTTGATAAAAATCCCTTTTTCATATCAACAAATATGAAAAAGGGTATTACTATTTATTATTTGGATTATATGTTGGTACTGTAGCTTTAATAGCTTTTATAACTTCATGCTTTGTAGAATAACATGCCTTGCTTAGAGTATCTAATTTTTCATTTAACTCTTCCATAGTCAAATCCATAGGCTTAGCTATATGAATTTTATCATGAATAGTTTCTGTTAGTCCTTCTTCTTCCATAAGGAGTTCTTCATATAATTTTTCTCCAGGGCGAAGACCAGTATAAACTATCTTAATATCTTCATCTGGCTCAAGACCTGAAAGACTTATTAAGTCCCTTGCTAATTTATCAATCTTAACAGGTTCTCCCATATCAAGAACAAAAATCTCTCCTCCCTTTGCCATACCCCCTGCTTGTATCACAAGCTGCACGGCTTCAGGAATAGTCATAAAATAACGGATTACATCAGGATGAGTAACTGTAACAGGCCCTCCCTTTTCAATCTGCTTTTTAAATAAAGGAATAACACTACCGTTACTTCCTAAAACATTGCCAAAGCGGACTGCAACAAATTCCGTTTTAGAATACCTGTTATAAGCTTGAATCATCATCTCACATAATCTTTTGCTAGCTCCCATAACATTTGTTGGATTAACGGCCTTATCTGTGGATATTTGAACAAAACGTCTTACTTTATATTTATCTGCAGCTTGTACAATATTAAGAGTGCCAAAAACATTATTCTTAATAGCTTCCATGGGGTTATGTTCCATTAAAGGAACATGTTTATGTGCTGCAGCATGAAAAACAATCTGAGGTTTATATTCATTAAAAATATCTTCTATTCTTTCTTTATCTCGGATAGAAGCAATAATAGTTATTAAATCTAAGTTAGGATATTTTCTTAATAGTTCATTTTGAATATCATAAGCATTGTTTTCGTAAATATCGAGAATTAAAAGTTTATTAGGCTTAAAAGCTGCAATTTGACGACACAGCTCGGATCCAATAGAACCGCCCCCACCAGTTACCAATACAACAGAATCTTTAAGATAACCACTGATTTGTTTCACATCAAGTTCAATAGGATCCCTTCCTAATAAGTCTTCAATTTCAACACTACGAAGATGATTAATACTAATATTTCCTTCAATAAATTCATATACTCCAGGAAGAATCTTAACTTCTACTCCAGTCCTATTACATATCTCAATAATTTCACGTCGGTCATTTTTATTGATAGAAGGAATAGCAATAATAATAATGTCAATATTCTTTCTTTTTACAATTTCTTCAATTCTATATCTTGTCCCTACAACAGGAACATTATTAATTTTTTTCCCATATTTTAAATCATCATCATCAATAACAGCTACAGGATACATACCTAATTCTTCATGGTTATGCATCTCACGGATAACCATAGCTCCTGCATCACCAGCACCAACAATAAGAGCTCTTTTTTTATGAGCAGGCTGCCACATTCCCTTAATACTCCAATGTCTTACAACACGGTATGCAAAACGGATGCCTCCAATAAACATAATGTCTAGTAGCCAAGCTATAATATAAATAGCCCTTGGAACTGGTAAAGTTGCTTCTTGGAAGTTAGGAACTTGAGTTAAATAAGTATAAGCTAAAACAGCTGCATTACCCATGGCAGTAGCTGCAACTATTGATAATAACTCATTAATGCTAGCATATTTCCATAAACTTTTATATAAGCCAAGATAATAAAATATGACAATCTTAATACCTGTAACAGTAATAGCCATATTTTTATAAATAGCAAAATAGCCTGGATGAAAATATCCGCCAAATCTAAGCAAATAAGCAAAAATAATAGACAAATTAATTAACACAATATCAATCAAAACAAGTACCCAAGCTCTATAGTGCTGCTTCATTTGTGACTTCCTTTCCACATAAACTACAAAAATATGATAACCCCTATAAAGAAAAATGTCAATTTTACAGCCATTCTCCAATTTTAAATTCTATTTTGCTATTTACTAATCTCTTTATATATAAATTTTTCTATTCAATTCTTACCCAATCTTCTAAAAGTACCCGCCTATCTTTATCATCTTTTCTTTCAAAGTTAGTCAGTTCTAAAATAAAACTAATCCCTTCCTCTTTTTCAGAAACCTTATAGGGAATAGAATAATCTCTATTTGTACCATCAAGTTCAATAATTGCTATTTCATTAAGGTAGCTGTCGCGGATACGAATAGTTGAGTACTCACCATCTAGCAAGGAACCTTGGGCTTTAAAAGAAATATTATATTCTCCAGGTTCAAGATTATATCTTTTGGTTTCAACCCAACCGTTGCTATTTATATTTATTTGATTATTCTCATTTAAATTATATCTTACATTTATCCAATTACTCTTGCCAGCTTGAATAATTTCCTGGTTTTCTCGTTTTACTTTAAAAGGAATTTCAAAATAACTTTCATCAGGATAAGTCTTATCATCAAGATTATAAAACCTGCCATAGAGTTTAAAATCTGTAGAACTTAATAATTTATAGTTTTTAAAACGATATTTATCTCCAGGCATTCTAGTACTAATTGTACGATACACAATTGCTTTATGATATATATTATTAACCTGAAGTTCATTAGCTAATAATTTCGAAATAGAATCATACTGAAGCCTTAAATCTAAGTTATAATTTGAATGTACTTCATTTTTATAAAATATCTCCATATCAAATACTGAAGTGAGATTTGAATGCTTAATAAAACTAACATCTGAAATCTGAAAATCATCAAATAAATTTGTGTTAGTAATATCCAATTCTTTTTTATAACTTACCCTATTAGAATACATCAGTAAACCTTTAATGTTAAGATAGCTTTTAGCTGAATTTGGTAATAAAGGGTATGAATAAACTGGTATAATTAGATTATCTTTAGTAATGTATATATTTAATACTTTCATCCATCTTTCCTTATCGCCAGTAAATTTAATCATAATCTCTTCTTCATCAAAATAAATAAATTCTTCTACCTTGCCATATGCTGATTTAAAAATGAAAGACTTTATCAATTTATCATTTTCATAAACTTCAACTCGGTTTTCTTTGTCGTTTGTATGTATATCAAAAGATAGTAAATAAACTCCTTTCTCCGGCAATTTTATAGTTTTTTCTACCTCTTTATCTCCATAAGACAATATATTAACACAAAAATGTCTGGAGATATTTGTCATAAATCCTATTATGAAAACTATTAATATTATATTTATTACTTTAAGTTTTTTATAATCCCAAAATGTTTTTTGAATAAGTTCAATTTTAATATCTAAATCACAGCTTGCTAGTAAAATACCAAATAAGAACCATAAAAATCTTATGTTTTCAATATTTATTCCAAAAGACTGTATAAAAAAACCTATTAGCAATGGAATAATATATTTATTTTGTCCTCCTTTTGTTTTAATCAATTTGTAAATTAAATATGCGGGAAGGATTAAAAAAATAATTAATCCAATAATGCCCTGCTGTGCATAAATGCCAAAAATCGTATTATGAGGTATAAGTTGTAATTGGTAGTTTATGTTATCTCTGCCTAAATATTTATAAGAATTAAGAGGAAAATTTCCTTTGCCAACCCCAAACAAAAAATGATCGTTTCCCATTTGTAATGCTGCTTTAGATAACTGAAATCTATCTACTTCATCTCCTTGTATTAAAAGATTCTCTATTCTATCAATCATTGTATTTACAATTTTGCCTCTTTGAAAAGAGTAATCTAATTGAATCCCTGCAAAAATCAAAAAAACAATAATTAAACTAGTAGTTATATGTCGTTTTGTAAACTTTTTAAAATTAATTATAACAAAAAACATTAAAGACCCAATAAAAGCCAGCCAGCCACTTCTTGACATAGTCATAATCAAAAGAATAACAGAAAAAATACTAATTAAAATCATACCATAAGATGCTAGTTTATTTCTAATTATTCTAGAATTTAATATGCTAATATAAAAGATCATAATAAGATAAAAAGCATATAAATTAGGATCTTGAAAAGTACCTATTGCTCTATTAGGCATCTGGAGATTAAAAGATTCAATAAAAAAAGATTTGCCTAATATATAATAAACATATGCACCTAAACCAATAAACCCTACTGGTAGACCTCCGATTGATAAAGTATATAAAACTAATTTATATCTTTTTGTATCCTTAACAAAATTATATCCAATATAAAAATATCCCCCAACAATAACAGTTTTTAAGATCTCAATGAACAAAGCCATATAAGAAACAGATATAACAGATTCATTTTTTTGAATAAGAACATGAGATAATATTAAACTTAAAATTAAACATAAAAAATAAAGAAGATAAATCCATCCTTTTTCTTTAATTATTTTTTTATACTTAATAACAATAAATAGACCCACTAAAGGAAAAAAGAAATCTCCTAATGAAATATTAACAGGACCATCAAATACCTGAATATAAAACATAATAGGTAATAATAGAATTAATAGGGTGTTTGTAAATATCTCCATTGCAACTTTCATAAAACTCCTCATTTAATAATATAATTTTTTACTGGTTAAATATTAAAGAATATTTTTTACTTCAAAATTAATATTTATAGATTATAATAAGTTTATTAAAAGCTTTTAATTTTAATAAATATATTTAAATGAAGAATACACTATTATCTTATAATGTCACTTAAATTTATCATTAAGTCTTAATTCATTCTTTATCTTAGTTGTTGATACTTCTGGAGTACGTTTTAGATAAACTACTTCACAATATTCTTTAAGAAAATCAAATTTTCCTTCCCAATCATCACCCATCACAAAAATATAAATTTTATATTCTTTGATATCATCCAATTTTTGTTACCAACACTTTTATTGTATTACTAAATCAACATATCTTATTTCCTCTAATAGTTTCTTTCTTCATATGTAAAATAACACTGCTTACCTTTTATTGCATTAAACTCATCAATAGAAAGACAAACAATTAAATAGTCTCCTAACTCTTTTGCACGTTTTAGTAGATTAATATGTCCATAATGTAATAAATCAAATGTGCCATAAGTTATTACCCTTTTCAATATTTCAACTCCTAATATTTATTAGATGTTTTATTTATTGATTGCTTATACTCCTTAAAGGGTTGATTAATATCTATATATAAAAAATTATGATGAGATTTTCCTTTTTCTTGAGGTGGTAATTGCATATAGTCCCCATAAAGAAAGGTTAAATAACCATGTGGTTTACAAACGACATAAAACTTCGAATCCTCAAAATAATATAATAACAGTTCACCAAAATATGTTTATTCATAAATCCCAAGCCCCTGCATAGTTACCAATTATTTTAGATCTTTCATGTCTAATTTTACTCATCCATTCTTCTGACTTTAAATAAAGTTTATTAACATCCTTACTTCTAGCATATTTTTGAATTAGTCTTATTAAAACGGTTCTCTTTTCTCCATGATCCTTATTATTATAAAGTAACCTTGTCTCCAATAATAATATAAATACCTCAATTTTGAATATATAAAAGAATTTCCTGTACCATCTAAAGTAAAAACGTCAATATATATACCTTCTATAATTCCATCTAACCCATCTTCAATTAAAGCTGTACTTAAATTAATTATTTTTGTATAAGAAAAAATTAAATCCTTTGAATTATTCGGAGTTTTTAATTCAATTTTTTCAGTCCATTCTTTTTGATAATTTTAATAACTTTTCATAATCACTTCTTGGAATACCAACATACAACATAATCCCATAGTATAAAGTCTTTATGGCGAATTGCTCCTAACATAGTTCCCCCTAGCATATAGTATCTAATGTTATGCTTATTACATATTTCATGAAATGCTTTCATTATTTTTAATAACTTCATCTGTAATTCTCTTATATTAACATTATTCATAAGTACCACCTTCTAAGTCTTTGGTATAACTTCGGAAAATTTTAAATTAAGTTGTATGTTTTTTATTATTGGATCTATGTCAATACTTTGGACAATAATTTAGGCTTTTTATTTTTCACTTGCTACCTTGATAATCAAAACATAAATTAGCCTAGATTTTCACCTGTTTTAAAGAACTATAATAAACCTAAGCA
>JAAYRK010000093.1 GCA_012518815.1 Candidatus Epulonipiscium sp.
TAAATTTGAAGGCATCATCCCATAGATATTTTATAACCTTGTCACCAAATCTAGAATTTAAGTCTTTGATAGTCCTATCTAATTTTGTGTTATCATTTAAATTAATATTATATCTTTCTGCTATCTCATCTTTATGGGTATCAAAAGAAATATATTCAAGAACATCTGCAGTAACAAAATATGCACCCAGTCTTTTATCTTCAGAGGATAGGGTAGTAGCACTACTAGTAATAATTTGATCGTTAACAACAGTATTAAACCTTTCCCAAGTTACAGTAGTATCTAGAATTTTCATCTCAGCATGTTTAGCTTTTGTTACATCATTTTCTATCATTTTCATGTTCCATCTTCTTTGAAAGGCTGTATCTAAAGTAAAAACATTTTGGTCTGCAGTATTCATAGTTGCCAAAATACTTAGATTTGATGGAATGTAAACAGGGGTTTCTTTATCGCCAAATACTTCACTAGCTATATTATAGTTAGTAATTTTATAAGAACTTGTACCATCTATTTCTCTATCTAGCAACTGAAATATCTCGCCAAAAATTGCAGGTGCATTACCTCTATTAATTTCTTCAATTACTAAGTAAAAATGTTTATCGGGATTATTGATGGCTTTTTTTAAAATTCTTGTAAATGGTCCTGGTGTAAAATCATAGGTTATTTCCTTTTCTTCACCTTCGCCTTTAACAGTAGGTAGAATCTGACCTACAAAATCAGTATTCATATAATCTGGATGAAAAACCACACGTTCCATTAAATCAAAATCGTCACAGTAGTTAGTCTGAATTGTAAAGCTTTTTCCGGATCCAGGGACACCATATAGTAAGGTGTTGATTCCACCTTTTATACGATTAGTTTCGTCCTTGATATCTTGTTTTCTTCTAGCGCTATCTTCCCTATCTAACGTTACATCTTCTTTTAGGTCAAATAATGATCTTGTTGACCCTAAGAAATCAAGATAGTTTTCAGTTGCAAAAACATTTGGGTTTTCTTCAAATATAAAAACCTTATTAGCTACTTCTTTTAAAAAATTAGTATTAAGTGCAATATTATCCCTGTCAATATTAAGGGTGGGCAACTGTTTCAGTGCTTGTATCAATCGATTGTCAAATTTTGACCTAAATTGCTCAAACTCAGAAACCACATGATTTTCATTACGTAGCAGTTTAATTAAAAGTAATGTATCTAAAAAGTCTTCAAATCTTTTTGTTGTAGCAACCAGATAACGATACTCAGTCATTGTAATTGAGTAATTTCCAGTTGAATGACCAATTTCAAGTAAGATTTTATATAACAACATAACAGGGTATAATCTATAATGTTGCCTAACACCTTGATACTCTTCATCAACGCTAGAACTAATGAACATCTTTTCTATTTGTCGTTGAATTATATCCTCGTATAAGTAGGTATTTTCAAACGCTCCGTTGCATTTTGAATTTATTTCTTCGTAAGCGTCAGTAATGATTGCCTCATCATACTTACTAGAGGTCATTCTTATTAAGCCAAAGAAAGCTGCAACTCTTAATGCACGGTAATTGTTTGAAATCTCAATACTTTCATTAGTTTCTTTGAGATTAGCAATTCTGGCACTAATATAATCTTGGAGATTGCTTTGTATAGTTTCCGTTTTATAATCTTTGAGAAACGATACTAGATAGCATAAACTATCAAAGGCGGTCGGTTGTTTTACTAGATACCAACACTCATAATCCTGTGCATTTTCTAATTCTTGTAACTTATCCTGTAGAATTGGATTCATTTTATTTCTCCTTTTCTAGAATATTTCTTGTTAATCGTGCTAAAAAGTACGAAATTTTAGGTGGAACTGCATTTCCTATTTGTTTGCAAATAGATGTCTTATTACCGTAAAAAATAAATTCATCTGGGAAACTTTGAATACGAGCGGCTTCCCTTGGTGATAAAGTTCTGTTTTCAACAGGATGGATGAAACGCCCACCAGCAGGGGTATCAAATCTTGTAGTAATGGTCGGAGCTTGTTCATCCCAACATAATCGACCATAGGCACCACTATGCACAGAATTTATATTTTCTTCTAATGCTTTGTAGTTTTCTCCATTGGATATTTTACTCATTCTTTCTATTGCTAATTTTGAATGATTGGTCTGCGTATGGTTTGTAAGTACTTCTGCACTACTAGCTAGATATTTTTGATAGTCTGTAATGGGCGTTGGATTTTTAATTTCTCCTGTTTTCGTAGTTTTAGGTAAATTTCCAATCGCATCCTTGACAGTCACAGTATTAAAATATGATGGAAACTCTCTGATAATTTCATTTTTTGTTTTTTCCCATAAAGCGTCAAAGTTAATCCCATCTGATTTTACCCCAATAAGAATCATACGTTCCCTTTTCTGAGGAATCCCAAAATCTACAGACTTTACTACTTTATAATGTAAGTTATAAACGTGACCATTCAAAAGCTTTGGATTTGAGAAAAGCTTAAGTATTTCCTCAAAGATTCTTCCTTGTTGCATGGTCATAATTCCTTTAACATTTTCCATTATAAATACTTCTGGCATAACCGTCTTTACAATATTAAAATAGTGTTTAAAAAGATAATTTCGGGGGTCATCAATAAATCCATCCCTTATTCTTGCCCCTGCCATAGAGAACCCTTGACAAGGTGGACCACCAATAATTACATCGGCGTCGCCTGTATTAAAAACATTTGATTCGTCCAAATTTTGGATGTCATCAACAATCATCTCAACCTCGGGGTGATTCATCGTATAAGAATTAGCTATGCTAGCATCAAACTCAACAGCAGTTTTTATAGTAAATCCGTCTTGTATAAAGCCCAATGATAGCCCGCCACACCCTGAGAATAAATCAATCACTCTCAAACTCAGCACCTCCACCAATCCTGTATCTAAATGCGAAATTCTTAATATAGAGACTTTCATCATCTGTAAGTCCATACAAAGAATTGATGTAGTCGTCAATTTCATGAATTTCATCAACACATTCTTTATGCTTGTATTCATAGTCAGTTTGTTTTGTTCCGACAAATTTTTTTGTTTCTTCAAGTTTATCTTCTAACTGTTTAGCCAGTCTGTTCGTCTTATTAAAATTATTATTTTCAGGAACGGTAAAACCGATTAACTCTTTTCTTGTTATATGCCAACAATCTGATACAGCTATCCAGTACCACCAAAATAAAGATGAGTTTAATAGACACATAACATAGTTTGCAATATCTCTATTTCTGCAATTGTATTGACGATATTCGCCACCATTGTGTTTATTAATAAAAGCCTTAATCCAAAAAGCAGCTCTCATATTTAAGTAGACAGCACCGTCACCATTTTCTTCTAATAGATCTAGCAATTTCTCTGGGTTACCAATTACTTTTTCGTATACATTAATATCGGCAATTGTACCAAGTTTTGGTATATATTGATCAGTTGAAAATGAGTTTTTTATAACTTCTACAGTATTGAACAACTCGGTTCTTTCTTCGCTGTACCAGTAGCGATAGTTCCCAGTAAAAATGGTTTTAGTTGAATTTGTACTCCTACCAATTAAAATACATAATTTTTGATGTACTGAAGTAAATAGGCAATCAGGCCTGTCAGAATAACTTAATATATACTGTTCAGGAACTATTGAGTACAGAACCTCTCTAATTCTAGACATTCTTGGGGTTGAGATATAAGATAAAGGAATTACGAAACCAAACGACCCCTTTGGCTTGAGTAACCTACCTGCATTCTCCAGTACATTTGCGTAGATATTACCATATTTTTTTTGTGGTGATAGTCCACTTCTAGAATCTTCAACGTAGGGTGGATTTCCTACAATAATATCATATTTTATATCGGTATTAGGGGGTGTTTGAACAAAGTCATAATTCTCAAAAGAATCATTTAATATTTCCCCTAAGCCCTTAACTTTTGATACGCCTTGTCTTTGCAGTGCACATAAAAACAATCTTATTTTTGTTATTATTGTAGAATCAATGTTAACATCATTACCCTTTATTGTACGGACTATTTTTTTGAGATTTCCCTTTGTAATATTTGCTTTATGTAGGTCTAATAAATCTAATTTTATTTCTAAAGCTGCTACTAGAAATTCACCTGCTCCGCATGTCGGGTCATAAATTGTTTTATTAAAGCAAAACGAATTATAAGGGATGCCATTTAGGTCTAAAACATGTAATCCATTAGGTTTCAATTTTCCACAGGCCGATTTTATAGAATTAATTAATATGAATCTTACAACATCTATAGGAGTATAATAAACCCCATTTTTCTTTCGTTTTTTTTCATTTTCATTTAAGGAAGATAACATTTTTTGAACATTTTCATAAGAGTATAATGTATCGTCCTTTGTAAACTCAAAATTATCGATACCAGCTATAATAAATATTTCTTTTAAAAGGCTGTTGAAATTTGCCTTGCTATAATTCTGAGCTAAATAATTACAAGTAATTGTTAAAGTTTCTTTTGTCATAGCACTTATCATTTTTGACTGCACCTGCTTAATGTTTATTTTATAGCACTTTTTCCACTTTTAACCCATTCATCTAACTCCGAGCATTTAAACTTCCATTGCTTTCCGATTTTATGAGCGGGAATACTTTTTTTCTTTTTTATCCATGTTCTTAAAGTCACTGGCTTTATACCTAAATATTCTGCGGCCTCATCTATGCTTATCCAGCTATCATTCATTGGATCATTCATGTTTTACACCTCAATATCTTGTATTTTGGCAATAAAATATAAGTCTATTATACATTAAAAATAATAGCTATTCAACATGTTTGTTGATATTTCGTGATATCTATTTATATTTATGGGGCAAAAAAAACACCCCCAATTAGAAAATTCAATCCTCAATTAACCAGATTTTCTAGTTTGGAAGTGTTACAGTTAATATGATTTCTTATTATCATCTTACTTAAACATATCTATCAACATTTTAATATTAGTTAGCTCATTCAAAAGGATGGCCTTGCAATCAAACTCTCCTAAATTTATAGTTTTTTTATTTTTCAATTCCTCATAAGTACAGAAACCAACAATATTTGCTGTTGAAAAAGTGTCTTTGTATATCAATCTGTAATCATTATTTTTGATAGGACAATTAAATTTTACTCCAACATAAAAGTTTTTAGGTGTATTTTCATATTGGTCTATAGGTACAACTAAATTACGGTGATTATTAAATACCGCAGCTTTCACATCAATGGTCTTGCTATTGGGAAGATAAAAATCAAAATCATCGACATTTTCCTGTCCTTCAAATATTACAAACATGTCATCGATATTTAGAAATATATTATTAGCTAGCAAATATTCATTAAAGCATAGTTCAGCCAACTTTCCCACATAAGTTCTGTTAATCCTAATGGTATTTCTTTCGTTGATATTGTGGATATTTGTTGGACGCATTCTATCGTATTGATTGTTTTGCATTATTATATCTGTTGAAAATTCATATGCTAGATTTTTCATTTTCGGTGTTATATTGATAGTTACCATATTGTCACCCCTTCTAATATAAAAACACGTACATAGTTACTATATAAGTATACATTATTTAGTAGAACTTTTTTTAAAAAAACTAATATTAGGGATGTTAATTCAAAGTAAATCAAATATAATACTGTAAAAAAAACCTTTTAATTATTCCTATACTTTTTAATTATTCATATTTCCAGTCAAACAAGGGTGTGCAATATAGATTAATAAATAATGGATAAGGTCGTAATTGGTTATTTAGTATAACTTTTGCGGCTAAAGATTATAGTTAAAACTAATTGGCAACCCCTAGAAAAGGCTTTACCACTAGAGCATAACCTTTATTTACGTCTCATGAATTATAATTTCTACTTTATAAAATTGTATCAAAGACGGTAAGAACATAGATATAATCTTACAGAGATTGATACAATTTAATTATCCTAAAAAATGTTGTGCTTAGGGGTGTGCAAACTCAAATAAGGGTGTGCAGTGGTGGAAGTCGAGGAAACTCGGCTATTTTTATTTTTAAAAACAGGGATAAAAAGGTATTGATAAATCATAAAATTAATATATTATAATAAGTAAGTGATATTTAGGTGTTAAAAAATCACGGAAAGTAAGTAAGATAATAAAGAAGAGGAGGTGATTATTATTAAAAACAATATAAATATAAAAGTTAACTGGAAACATATGTCTCTTGAATATGAGATACGAAAGCATGATAGTAACCAAGAAGTATCTAGGACTGCTCTATTCTTTAGGATGGTTGAGGCAGCTGCTGATGTAAAGGATTGGAAAAATATAAAACTGCTTTTATCAAGAGTTGAGAGATTCGAAGAAGCACCAATGTTTACAAATTTCCAAGCAAAGTACGATGCAGTTACGTCTGAAAAGCTAGATAAAGTAAAAGAAAAAATTCTTTATGATTTAAAAGATATCAAGGTGCTTCAGCAACAATATATGCTCCAATTATTAATGTGTAACTATTTAGAAGATATTAAGGAAGAAGTTTTAAGCATTGGCAACAATATAAATGAAGAAGAGATGAGTGCTCCAGACATGGTTAAAATTCTTGTGGAAATAATTCTTTTAGATAAACAATCAGATGCTATAAATAAGATAAAAAAAATATTGAAAGAGTGGAAAAATAATAATTAAAACTAATTTAAGGAGAGAACAAAATGGCATATACAATTTTAGAATGGAACATTAACCAGGCAACGGATAGATATGGTAAAAATGATATCCCAGATTTTGTGAAAAGAGAATTGATTAACAAAAATGCAGATATTATTATTTTAACAGAGTTTTGTTTTTGTAAAAATTCTGAGGCTTTTATACAATCGGTATTTAGCGAATTAGGGTATGATTTTCGAACTACTGAAAATAAGAAGCACGGCCAAAATGAGGTGTTAATTGCATGGAAAAAGGAGTTATTTGTAATAGGAGATGTGGAGATTACAGAAACTACTAAGGGGAATAATAAGCCAAATCTTTTAGTTGTGCATTTAAAGAAGATAAGTAACGATATGAAGATAGTCATAGCAGGATTAAGAATTACTATGAAACCGTATGAAAAGCGTAAAGAGCAAATGGTATTTGCTTTAGAGCAATTAAAGGAATATGAGAATGTTATAATTGGTGGAGATTTTAATAATTTAAGACGTGAGACTACTGTGAAAGAATGGAATTTAGATGTGATCAAAGATTTATGTCATATTTATAAATTTAACCCTATCCATACACCTAAAGGACAAAGCATTTATCAAGAAGAAGGAACATCAATAGCATATGAGTTTGCAGAGGATCATTTTATTACAAAAGGAAATAGTATAGAAATGAGAGAATATTATTACGATCGAGGCTTTACTAAAGATAATCCAGATATATACTTGTTTGAAGGGGATTTTCAAGTATACAATAACAATATACAAAAAGTAACGTGGTCAATTCCTTTTGGCTCTGGAATCCCTGATCATGCGATGATAATAGGTGAATTTGTCTTAGAAGTGTAAATGTAATTTGGGCAAAAGGAGGAGAAGAACTTATGACAAGGATTGAAGCTGTAAATTTCATAGAGAAAAATCTGAAAAAAGATTTTAAATATTTATGTAGAAAAAGAAAGTATAATAATACAATACACCTGCTTTTCATTATGGATTCTAACACACATAATTTACAGATGAGTTTAGAGTTCCAGGAAAAATGGGTTGATATACTATGCTTTATATCCCCTACGATTTTGACTTGCAATAACAACAATAATTTTTGGGGAACCCTCCAGACGGTTAATTATATCAACTGGAATGTAAAATCGTGGGGCCGCTTTTATATTGATGATTTTGGAGATATCGCCTATAGCCTACGAATCAACTATAACACTTTAAATAGTATGCCTCAAGAAAGTATAAAAGAAATTGAAACTGCGGTAGATTATTACTCTGATCTATTTATTCCTCTTTTAAATGTTTCCCAAGGTAACAAAACTTTTGATGAAACTAAATTGTTTATTAATGATATGTGGGGAGGTTTGGGTTAAAATGGGGATTGAATTTAAAGAAACTACACTGTCTTCTTCTAAAGAAAACAACGAATTGAGTCATGCTCACTTTGACGGACATCAGACCGTGATCGTATAATTAAATCACGAGAGGATGTCGATTGTGAGTAAGACAAATAACAGATATGATGAAGAGTTTAAGGCTCATGCTGTTAATATGGTAGTGGAGAAGGGTCGGCCTGTAAGTGCAGTGGCCAAGGACCTTGGTGTTTCTCAGCCAGCCATAAGAAGATGGGTACAACTAAGCACTGAGCCGGAAGATTCTACTGCCAAGAGAATCGCTGACCTAGAAGCTCAAAACAAGAAACTAAAAGAAGATTTTTCGGACGCAAGGGAAACTGTTGAAGTGCTAAAAAAATCCGTAGCCATTTTCGTGAAACCATAGAATCACCTACACCCAGTGAGAAATATGTGTTTGTCAAAGCTCACGCCTCCGGGCATTCTGTGGAGAAAATGTGCGATGTGTTAGGAGTGTCCCGGAGTGGGTACTACGACTGGAGAGATAGGCCACCATCAGCCAGAGCAACCAAGCATAAGAAGATCCTTGCTATCATTAAAGAAATCCATAGAAAGTATCCTATGTGGGGTGTAGACCCTATTTGGGCTGAGGTTAAAGAATCAATACCTTGCAGCCGTGGGACTGTCCATAGACTGATGAAAGAGCATGGTATTAAGTCTAAACGCAAGAAGAAGTGGATAGCCACGACTAACAGTAATCATAATCTACCTGTTGCACCGAATCTATTAGACCAGGAATTTGATATCGCAACACCAAATACTGTCTGGGTCGGAGATATAACGTATCACTGGACTGACGAAGGATGGCTTTATACCGCCATCGTTAAGGATCTGTGCACAAAGGATGTTGTCGGCTATGCAATGAGCAAACGAATGACCAAAGGACTTGTAATCAAAGCCATGCAGATGGCCGTACGAAGAGAAACACCCAGATCAGGTCTTATATTTCACTCTGATAGAGGGAGCCAGTACTGCTCCAAGAGATTCAGGGCTTTACTGGAGACCCATGATATTCAGCAGAGCATGAGTCGCAAGGGTAATCCTTATGACAATGCTTGTGCAGAGAACTTTTTCAGCTGTCTTAAATGCGAATGCACCAACTTTTACCATTTTAAGAATAGAGATGCGGCTAAGCAAGTTATCTTTGAGTACATAGAGGTTTATTATAATCGACAAAGGAGGCATGCTGCTCTGGGTTGGCTTACTCCTTTAAAATATAAAGAGCAACTTGCTAAGCTTCACATAGCAGCATAGGAAATGAAATAAAGAGCAAGCGTGCGAAAGACTAAGCTATGAACACGAAATGGTGTCCGAAAAACCGAGAATGCCTCAAATGGTTAGATTTAACGATGCTATATATGAAACAAAAAGAAAGGCCCCTGTGCTGAAGTTAGGGGATGGTACAAGATATGAATTTTACACCCCAGACGATACAGGTACAGGAACTTCTTTTAAGA
>JAAYRK010000011.1 GCA_012518815.1 Candidatus Epulonipiscium sp.
CTTTAGGTTATCTAACGCCAGTGGAATATAGAGGGTTAAACACTCTGAAATCAGCTGGATAAGAACTGTAGTTAAAGTAATTTCTTGTTCGGAGTAATTTTGTCCAAAAAAGGGTTGCCAATCCAAGTATTGATCAATTACTAAATAAACATTTTGATAAAATAAAAGAATTATCTAGCTCTAAGACAATAGATAATTCTATGCTCTCAAAGGATTATATTACCATCATCGATGAATTAGATAAAAGAAGTCTTAATAAAATGGTAGAAAATAAAATATTAAAGTATGATTCTAATAAAAAATTCTATACATATACCTTCTTTGGTGCCCTTAAAGGAATACTAAAATCGAATAAAAACGCAATTTTTAAAAACAAAAATAATCCTTTTGCTTATAAAATAGCAAAGGAGGAGCTTGGTAAAAAAGCACCTCCCATCTTAGTAAAGTTAAATATAATCTCTATTATTGCCATGGCTATATTATTAGGAATATTTCTTTCTAATCCTGCAAGCACTAATATTCAAGAATTATTTTGTATATTTACCTTATTATTACTCCTTGTAATCAGCTTAATACTTTCATTTATTTTATTTATATACAAAATAACTAAATAAAAAATGATATTTATTTTATTAAATCTAGTAGTTCTTCAGCAGACGTGCCATAAGGCACGTTTATTCTTTTTATATTAGCCATAGAAGTTTTTTCGTTTATAGCATCAGCTAAGTTTGTAACTTGAATATGGATATCTAATTTTCTTAATTCGTCCACAGTCTTAAAATTATACCTTAAATAGGGGTAGGCAAATACATAAATTTGTCTTGCTCCTAGATGATAATCTATCGATTCATTAGCTGCCAGAACTACCTTCTCCATTTCTTTTCTTGAAAGCTTATCCATAGGAGTATGAATAGCACCGTGATTTTGAATCGTAATAAGACCGCTATACTCCATTTCCTTCATTTGTTCCCAAGTCATATGAGGATATTGGACACCTAACTCCCCTACTGCAGATGTTACAATAAAAATAGTTGCCTTCATATTATGTTTTTTTAGAATTGGAAAAGCATTGGTATAATTATTTTCATATCCATCGTCAAAAGTTAATATAATAGGTTTTGAAGGCAAAGATGCTCCAAATCTTTTGTAATTATAATATTGTTCAAAAGATATACTTTTATATCCTGCATCTTTTAGTGCTTGTAATTGTTCATCGAATTCCTCAACAGTTACTGCCATTCCTTTAACATCATCAGGAGGAATATCTTTTAAACATAAGTGATACATAAGCACAGGGATATCTATGGATTTTAATAATTCTATATCCTCTACATTCAATAAATCCTCATTATATTTATTGATATAATAATCTATGGTCTCATCTAAATTTATATCCTTATTAATAAAAGCAATTACTCCATCTTTTAAATAAAAATTTAAGCCCAATATGTTAGCTATATCTTCTGCTGAAAGAAAATACTGCTGCTCATACATTCTTATGTCACTATTTAGATTAAAAACTTTGTCTCCTAAAGAAAAACATTTATTATCAATCGAAAGTTTAAAACTGTCTCCATAAAGATTTGCTGACATAATTTTTTCTGCAGAATCCCATACGACATTCTCACCAAATCTTCTTAAAATCCGGCCAATTGGTAATAAAATAATATCCTCCCTTACAATGGGCCTTATATTATTAAACTCATCAATGTAGTTTTGTTCTTGCTTGTCAATATACCATTTATTACTTCCAATACAAAAAGCTAACTCGTTCATTGTAGGTGTTCTTTCAATATCTTCTGTTATTAATTCACTGCTAGTTGGCAACATTAAAGAAGCTTTAAATATCCTATCTTTATAAAAAAAGCAAATAACTAATATTAATAAAGCACTGATTAAAAAAATATGTTTTTTTTGCATCTTTGCCCCCTATTATTATAGTAACTTATTGATATCATCAAGTCATTTTAAGAGCATAGTTCTGGATTATCAACACTATTATGGGCAGTTTTAAATTTTTTGTAATTTGTAATCCTTAAAGATAAAAATCCATTGCTTATTGCCTATAATTTTTTCTCCATAATATAATCATCCATAAAAAAGCCATTCCCTATGTCAGTTTTTACACTGTCAACTATCTCAAAGCCAAACTTTTTATATATAGATATAGTAGGTGCATTATTCTTATTTACAGTAAGATATATAGATGAAAAGCCTTTAGAATGTTTTATTATCTCTTCGAACATTTTTCGACTTATCCCTATGCCTCTATATTCCTTATCTAAATAAAATTTACTTAAAAATAATCTTTCTCCTTCTTCTTTTATAGCAAAATATCCTGCCAAATTAGCATCATTAAATACCAACATATATTTATATCCATTATCAATTTGATTAGTTAGAGCTTCTTCACTTTGAAATTTTCCAAGCATATAATCTACTTGTTCATATCCTATCATAGGAGTGAAGTATTCTTCAAATATTTTTCTTGCCAATTTTGATATTTTTTGTATTTCTTCCTTTGTTTTAGCTTCTTTAAAAGTAATCATTTTTCCTCCTAAAAAGTATTATTAAATTTTATTACAGTAATTATATAATATCTAAGGGTGTTTTATAGTTTGGTGCTGGGAACTCCTTATCTAACATTTTTAATTCTTCTTCTTTAAGAGTTATATTAGCAACCTCGGCATTTTCTCTAGTATGCTCAGGTTTTCCTGATTTAGGAATTGCAATCATATTATCTTGACTTAAAACAAAAGCTAATAATACTTGAACTGGACTTATTCCTCTATTTTGTGCTATCTCTTGAACTGCCTTATTCTTTAAAAGGCCTCTTCTTAAACTTCCTCCCTGAGCTAAAGGAGAATATGCCATAACTGGTACATTGTGTTCTTTCATCCAAGGAATTAAATCATATTCAATTCCTCTAGAGCCTAAATGATATAATACTTGATTTATTACACAATGGCTTCCCTTGGCTACCGACCACAATTCTTCCATATCATCTGTATCAAAATTCGATACTCCCCAACTCTTTATTTTACCTTGTGAAATTAATTCTTCCATACATTCAACAGTTTCCTTTAAAGGAATACTACCTCTCCAATGAAGCAAATATAAATCTAAATAGTCTACGTTAAGCCTTTTTAAACTATTCTCACAAGAATTAAAAATATTATTTCTTCCTGCATTATGAGGATAAACCTTTGATACTAAGAAAAGCTTATCTCTATCATAGCCTTTTATTGCTTTACCAATTAATCTTTCTGATGCTCCGCTACCATACATTTCAGCAGTATCAATGAGGGTCATTCCTAATTCAATTCCTAAACGAATACTTTCTATTTCATCTTTTTCCCTTGCTTTATTATCGCCTATAAACCAAGTTCCCTGACCTAATCTAGGTATCTTTATATTATCTTTTAATAAAATATAATTTTCTTTCATTTTTCTCACCTTCCAGTATTATTTTTAGTTTAATTATATAAATAAGATACTACAGTTATATAAAAAAACAAAGACACGATAGAGTTTTTTTATGATTTTTAACAAAATTCTTAGTTAATATTAGATATATTTAGACTATTATGTTATTATATTAAAAAATAATCCTATAATTTAGAAAGGAGGATA
>JAAYRK010000094.1 GCA_012518815.1 Candidatus Epulonipiscium sp.
AGGATAAGATGAATAATAGTCAAGAAATATTAGAAAAAATTATTGAAAATGTCGAAAAAGTAATTGTTGGAAAAAGAGATGTAATTGAATTAAGTATTATTGCGTTAATTTGTAATGGGCATGTATTAATAGAAGATGTGCCAGGAGTAGGAAAAACAAGTCTTGTTTCTTCATTAGCAAAAAGCCTTAATGCTTCTTTTAAAAGAATCCAATTTACTCCAGATGTTCTCCCATCGGATATTACGGGTTTTTCTATTTATAATCAAAAGACAGGTGAATTTGAGTTTAAAGCTGGTGCAATTATAAGCCAAATTGTTTTGGCTGATGAAATTAATAGAACATCTCCAAAAACTCAAGCGAGTTTACTAGAAGTGATGGAAGAAAATCAAGTAACAGTTGATGGTGTAACTTATCCTTTGCCAAAGCCCTTTATGGTAATGGCAACACAAAATCCTGTAGAATATTTAGGTACATATCCATTGCCTGAGGCAGAATTAGATAGATTTTTTATGAAATTTAGTGTTGGTTATCCTACAAGTTATGAAGAAGAAAGAATCTTGAAGAACTTTCAGAAAAAGAGTCCCTTAGAGGATTTAGAAGCTGTAGTAGACTGTAATGAAATTTTAGAAATCCAGGAACAAGTAAGGGAAGTTTATGTAGATTCTTTAATTGTGTCTTATATTGTTAGCATTGTAAATGAAACCAGAAAGCATCCTGATTTAATATTAGGGGCTAGTCCTAGGGGTTCTTTGTCATTATTTAAGGCAGCTCAAGGATGGGCCTTTTATAATGGACGGGATTATGTAATACCAGATGACGTAATTAAGATGTCTATTCCTGTTTTATCTCATAGATTAATAATTAAGCAGGAAGCAAAATTAAGAAATGTTTCTCCAAAGGAAATTATTGAATCAATCATTCAAAACAAAGTGAGGGTGCCTATAATAAAATAGATTTTTTATTGTTTTGGATGAGGGGGAGGACGTGATAGGGTGATAAGAACTAAAGCTCGGTATTATATTATTTTTCCTATAATATTAGCATTTATTTATTTTTATCGGGGAGAAATCCCTTCGATTTTTTTCTATATTCCCCTTTTTTTAGTTATTGCATCCTTTATTTACGGTGGAATCCTTTGTTTATTAATTAAGTATACTCAAAGCATAGATAAGAAGAACTTAATTAAGGGTGAAATAATTAATCTTAGCTTTAGCATCCATAATGAATTTTTTCTTGTATATCCTTTTATAAGAGTAGTTTTTTACGGGATGGACTATATATTTGGCAGACAAACAAAGGCGATAGAATTTGCTCTTAATCCTTTTAGCCATAAAACTTTTGATTGTCAGTGGGAGTGTAAGTATAGAGGAGACTATACAGTAGGGATAGATTATATTGAGATTAGAGATTTCTTAGGTTTGTTTTCTTTTTTTTGTTTTATAAGAGAACCTAGGGGAATAAAGGTTTATCCAAGAATTAGCTTTCTTAATCATTTTAATTTGAATACATCTTTTATCTCTGAATCAGATACTATTGTAAGAAGCAATAGAGAGGATATGTCAAATATTTCAGACATAAGAAAATATAGCTATGGTGATACACTTCGGAAAATTCACTGGAAAGCAACGGCTAAAAGAAATGAATTGATGGTTAAAAATTATGATAATACTGCTCAGCTTTTTGTGGTTCTTTTTTTAGACTTAAAAGAGAATTATTTTGGAGAAGAAAAGAATCTTATCATTGAAGACCAAGCTATTGAATGTATTGTTGCTGTTATTAATTATTGTCTTAGAAACTGGATTCCTGTTAAATTAGTTTATTACGATGAGGGAATTAAAAAAATAGAAGGAAAAAACACTTTGGATTTTGATATTTTTTATGATTTAATGAGAAAAATAAGGTTTAATCAAACTGTTAGCATAAGTGATGTGATTAATGCATATTTAAACAATGAAATTGAAAAAACGAATATGATAGTATTCACTATTAATCTAGATTATGGTTTATATAATCAGATATATGAAACTGCTTGTGCAGGTTATGATATGACTCTTATTTATATATCCCCAGAAGAAATTGGAGCAGGGAATAGAGAAGAAGAAAATAAGATAATCGAAGGTTTGAAAGAAGTAGGGGTTAAGGTGTTTAAAGTAAACATTAGTGATGACATTAAACAGATTTTGGGGTGTAGTCTATGATTAGGGGGAAAATAATTAATTTTTTAATTGACTTTTTTTTAATGCTTCTTATAAGTTTTTCCTTTGCTTTTATGGGCCTCACAGATTTAGGCTTTAGTCCTCAAGCCCTTGTAATAATTCAAGCATTAGTCACAATACTGCTTATATATTCAATTATATTTATTAATAAAAAGAGTTTTTTAATTAGTTTAATAATATCGTTAACTTCTTTGGCAGCATGGATAATATATATTATTGCGACAAATCAAGCAGAAAAAATGTTAATTAAGTTTTATAAGCTACTTATATGGCTATATGAATATAATTATAATAGTATTTCAGTAAATTGGACTTATGCTAAGATACTAAGTATATTAGTTTGTATGGGCATATGTCTTGGGGTGTATTTATTTACAAAAAAGAAATGGCATTTTCTTTTGATAACATTAATCGGAAGTGGATATTTCTTATACTTATGGTATAAAGATTATCTTGTAATTCGTTGGACAATCTATTTATTTTTGTTTTCATGTTTATTATATTTTTTTAGATATAGATATTATAGATATGGGAAACCTATTGAAAGTGAACATTCGGTCGATTATTTATGGTTTATGTTATGGGGAGCAATAATAAGTTCGGTAGTTTTTATTTTTTCTTATAATTATTCTAAAAGCCACGTAATCAGATTACAATGGGTAAGAAATACAGTTAATAAATTTACAGCCAAATCTAATTATTATTATGAATCAGATGAGTTTTCTGTAATTTCTGCTTGTTTCGGTGAAGATAGCAGCAGACTTGGAGGTAATTTAACCCCCAACGATATTTTAGTCTTAAAAGTACACTCACCTAAAAAAGTATATTTAAAGGCAATTACTAAAGATACGTATACGGGTGATTCTTGGATTAATTCAGATATATATGAGCATTATAGTGATGATGAGCTAGCTTGGATTAATTATGTTTTTAATAATCACAAAATAGATAGTATTTACCTTGATTCATTTGAATCTATGGTTGGAATTAAGGAATTAATTGGTGAGGATGCTGATTTTAACATCTATTTTTATGATTACGAGTTAGATATAGAATTTCAGAACATCATCACAAAATCAATATTTGTACCCCAAAATTTTTATCAATTAAATTTAGACAATGATAGAGATTCTTATGGAGTCCAGGATAATAGATCAGGCTTATTTTTTGATGAAGCAAAAGGTAAAGGATATAGTTATTCGGCAAAGTTTTACCTGCCTAAAAGAAATCAAGAAGAATTTATTGAGTTAGTTAGAAAGAGCAAAAAGAACATATATAAGGATAATTATGACAATGTTATAAAGGGCAGTAAAGAAAGAGATGAATCCAGAAAAGAATTGCTCGACAATCTTATTAAACACTCAGAAAGAATTAATGAACAGTATTTAAGTCTTCCAGACACTCTTCCTGAAAGAGTAAAGGAGCTGGCATATGAGATTACAAAGGATCAAGAAACTGATTATGACAAGGTAAAGGCTATAGAAAAATACTTTATGACAGATTTTCACTATACTTATAATCCGGGAGATGTGCCTGAGGGAAGAGATTTTGTAGACTATTTTTTATTTGATTCAAAGCAAGGTTACTGTACATATTATGCTACAGCAATGACAATTCTTGTTAGAAGCCTGGGAATTCCTGCAAGATATGTGGAAGGTTATTGTTTAACCAGTGATACATGGGAAGGTAAAAACGAATACATGGTTACTAATGAGCAGGCTCATGCATGGACAGAAGTTTATTTTGAAGGTATAGGCTGGCTTAATTTTGAACCAACCCCTCCTTATCATAGAGAGTATGAGGAAGGACAAGGGGATTTTCAAAATATGATGCCTTTTTATCAAGATTATTATCAAAATCTTGTAGATACAACTGAAAATATGGATGTTGACAATGATGAAATGATAGCCTATGGAGGAAGAATAAGCTTTAAGCCTAGCATCCTATTTGCGACCATTTTAATAATTTTATTAATGATTATTTTAATTAATTTTATTAAAGTCCGCTTGAAAATAAGGAAGATGATTCACGGTGATGGAAAAGAATCTGCAATACTGATATATGAAGAATATTTGAAAATAGCTAAATATCTAGGATATCCTATTAAAGACTTTGAAACTCCCTTGTTGTACTCTCAAAGGGTCAATAAAGTATTTAATGATAAAGAAATTACATACTTATTCTTAAAAGCAAGATATAGTCCTAATCATTTAAGTAAAGAAGAAATAAAAATAATGTATTCTTTTTATACTAATTTAATTAAAAAGACTAAAGCTAGTATTGGGAAATTTAACTTTTATGTATCAAGATTATTATTCGGCAAAATTTAACGAAAAGGAGCACAAAGCTCCTTTTTTTTTGTCTCTTTTAAAAAGCATATAGATTTTTGTAATATTTTCCTATATAATGATTATGAGTTTACTTAGTATTACTTACTGCTGTGCTTATATTTATAATCATAAGAGGGGGATTATTATGAAACAATATGCGAGATTCACTATGCTCTTATCTTTTATGTTTTTTTGTCTTTTGTCCTTTTCTAATTTAGCAATAGCTGCTGAGACACCTTATGAAATAAGGGTTGGATTGGAGTATAAATATAAAAATACAGATAAAGTAAGTATAAGTAATAATGAAATTTTGATGGGATATAACATGAAGGGTGGCTTTATACCTGAAGCAATTTTTAAATCAGCTAATGGTTTTTATATGGTTCCTTCATATTCACATTTTGTTGCTTGTAATCAACCTTTTGATAGTTATGAAGAAGCACTTTCTTTGTCTAAACAATTAGAGGCTTCGGGTGTTTATACTTTTCCAGCAAGTGCATATTTATCAAAATGGTTTTTATATCAAGGAGGATTTAATTCTTATAATGAAGCAGAAGCAGTAGCTGCTGATTTAAGAAGAAAGACTGGCATGAATTTTGTAATAAAAGAGCCAAAAACATCTCGTATTGCTTTAAAAAATCAAAATGGAACGGTAGTCGCTGTGTTTGAAGGAGAAGAAGCATATCCTCAATTTTATGGTATAGATAATTCTTCTCAAGCTATCATAAATTTAGGAGACAGACAATACAGAGGAAGAATGGAGTTTGTAAGATATGGTGGAAAAGGAATTACAGCAGTCAATGTAGTTCCATTTGAAGAATACCTTTATGGTGTTGTACCTTCTGAAATGCCATCATCATGGGATTTGGAAGCATTAAAAGCACAAGCCATTGTAGCTAGAAATTATGCTATAAATTGTATGGGAAAGCATGTTTCAGGAGGATATGACTTGTGTGATGGTGAGCATTGTCAAGTTTATAAGGGCTATGGAAATGAGACAGATAGAACTAATTGGGCTATAGATGAGACAAGAGGAGAGTTCCTTTATTATAATAATGAATTGGCTAATACTTTTTATTTTGCTAGCAGCGGTGGATACACTGAAAATTCAGAAAATGTTTGGGTTACAGCACTTCCATATTTAAAGGCTGTAGAGGATTATTATGAGCAAAGTCCTCACATGTGGACAAAAACTTTTAGCAGGCAAGATGTAGAAACTCTATTAAGAAATAATGGAAAAGACATAGGTAGAGTTTTAGATATTCAAGTCGATAGTTATACCACTGGAGGCAGGGTAATGGAATTAACCATTATAGGTACAAATGGCTCAGAAAAATTAACCAAAGAAAGTATTCGTACTTTCTTCAAGACAAATGGCGCTTCTTTAGAAAGCAGGAAATTCCACATTGTTAAGGATGGAACCACTAATAACAGCTCCTTTTCAATAATCGGAGGAAATAATAGTATAAGTTCAAGCTTATCTTTAAATCAAGTTTATATTTTGGGGGCAGATGGAAATATCACTAATTTATCTTATGATAATTTATCAATAAAAGTAGAAGGTAAAAATGGACAAGAAATTCTATCTTTTAGCAACTCAGATTCTGTTAGCGGAGATTTTGTATTTGTAGGAAGAGGAAGAGGACATGGAGTTGGAATGAGCCAATGGGGAGCGAAAGGAATGGCAGAATCAGGATTTAATTATAAACAAATATTAGCTCATTATTTTAATGGAGCACAAATAAGATAATAATAGATTTTAGTTAGGAAGATGAAATGATTATTACTAAAAAAGGTATTTCTATTATAATATTTTTAACATTTGCTTGTTTTCTAGTATCTGGCTGTCATATCACATCGAGGGGATTAGAGGATTTGGATCCAACTATGGGAACAGGAGAAACAAAAATATCTGATGATAATTTAATAGAAGAAATTGATATTAATAAAGAAATTGATGAAAATATTTTTGATAAATTAAATATAAATAATGAGTTAGAAGAAGAAAAAGTTGATGATTCTTCTCCTGATATTGAAGAAGATGACTCGATTTTTAAGGAATTAACTGTAACTGGTCAATCTGGTGAAGAAATAGTTGGCGAAATGTATAATTTTGACAATTGGATTGGGGAATATTCTTTTGAAGAATTCTCTCCTCCTAATCAAATGATGTTTTATAATATTACTATTTTTAAAGAAGGAGATAAACACTACGCAAATATATATATTGACGGATTTCAAACAATGCAGAGGTTGCAAGCAAGGCTTATACAGACTGAAATGTATGTATCTTTAGCTTTTGATAAATATTTGCCAGATAATCTTTATGAGCCATATGAAAAAGGAGATATTTTATTAAGTTTTATTATTAATAATTCAGGAGAACTAATAACAGACTGGGGTAAAATTCAGCCTATGCTTTTGTCAAATCAGGAGGAAGGAGTATATTTTATAAAAAATGAAGCTGCTAATACTAGCAATTAATTTCCCAAAAGAAAACTATATTTAAATTACGACTATAGATCTAGAAGATTTTTAGTTAAATAACATAATCTAGGAAATAAACTTATAAAATTAATGAATATAATTGTAATAAATGACTAAAGTATGTATAATAAATCCGGTAGTTACTAAATTAATGAGTCTACCGGGTTTATTTTTTAATTTTTTATCACTATTACATTGATAAGAGTGGGAATTTTTAGTATTATTATAAAGTAAATAAATTCTAGGGGGGAGTCGAATGGATAAGGATGATATTTGGTTTATCCCTAAAATGATAGGATTGTGGCTTTTTTTTGTAGTATTTCCAGTTATAAATCAAATATTTGCTAAATTAGTGGATAAAGAAGAGAATTTTACACATTTTATATATGGAACAATGATATTGGGTGTGCTTATTACATTATTTTTTGCATTGCTAATGAAGTTAAGCTATAACCATGAAAAATATCTTAAGAAATATTTTATGAGAAGAAGAAGATGTAGAATAGAAACTGTAGATGGTTTTTATCAATGTCTTTATTGTGGGAATGAAGAAGTAAAACAAGATGATAAGATGTGTTCGGTATGCGGTATTAGGTTTGTATAGTGTAATTAGTAACTTTTAAGTATTGTTTTAAAACACTTTTATATTTAGGAATAATATAAACATTTATTGAACTTAGAATGGAGTACTATTGTTATGAATCTACACGAATTTTATTATGAATTACCTAAAGAATTAATTGCTCAAGATCCTTTAGAAGATAGAACTGCTTCAAGACTTTTGGTATTGGACAAAAATACAGGACAAATGGAGCATGATTATTTTAGGAATATTTTATCTTATTTAAAGCCTGGTGATTGTCTAGTAATTAATAATACAAAGGTTATTCCTGCAAGATTAATAGGGGCTAAGAATAATACGGGGGCAAAGGTTGAACTGCTCTTACTTACAAGGATGGATAATGATAGGTGGGAAGCTTTAGTAAAACCAGGGAAAAAAGCTCGCCCTGGGGATGTCATTGTATTTGGAAATGGTGAACTAAAGGCAGAAGTTGAAGAAATTATTGATGATGGAAAACGTATTGTGCATTTAATATATAAGGGTATTTTCGAAGAGGTACTTGATAGCTTAGGTGAAATGCCTTTACCACCCTATATTACTCATCAGCTTAAAGATAAAAACAGATATCAGACTGTTTATGCAAAACATAGGGGGTCTGCGGCAGCACCTACAGCAGGACTTCATTTTACAGATGAGTTACTTGAAAAGATTAAAAAAAACAATATTGAAGTTGCAAGTATTACTTTACATGTAGGACTAGGGACTTTTAGGCCTGTTAAAGTTGAAAATATCTTAGAGCATAAGATGCATTCTGAATATTTTTGGATTGATAAAGAAGAAGCAGACAAAATAAATAAGACAAAAGAAAAGGGTGGAAGAGTAATTGCTGTTGGCACCACCAGCTGTAGAACTTTAGAATCTTGTACAGACGAATTTGGAATAGTGCATCCTAAAAGTGGCTGGACTGACATTTTTATTTATCCGGGTTATAAATTTAAGCTTGTAGATGCGTTAATTACTAATTTTCATTTGCCTGAATCAACGTTAATTATGCTGGTATCTGCCTTAGCTGGTAAGGATAATATATTAAAGGCATATAAAATGGCCGTAAAGATGCAGTATAGATTTTTTAGTTTTGGTGATGCAATGTTTATAAAATAGTTAATAATAATTAAACTTTTTATAACATTCCTCGTATCTTTTTATGAATGGCCGTATGAGGAGGATATATATGAATGAAGGGTATAACAACAATGAATTAATAGCAAATGATAACGGAAACAGTATTAATATACCAGATAACGGTTCGTCACCAGATTCTAATGCTAATCTTAGTGAAGAATTTTTTCCTAACAAGCCTAGGAAAAATAAAAATGCCATTCTTATCGTAATAATAGCTTTATTATTATTAAGCAACTTTAATTTTACAGGCTTTTTTTCTTTTATTACAAACAAAACTATATATTTAGAAGAAAATATTAATGATTGCAGCAGCTTGTCTTTGAAAGCCAGTAATGGTTCTATTAAAGTAAAGGGTTATGATGGTGATAATATCAAGCTTAATATTAGTTATAAGGGCAGACTTTTTTTGAAAAAAAATGATATAGAATTTAAATTTAAAAAAGATGGAGAAGTTGCTAGCTTAGATTATGAAAAAAGCAAGATATCTGGTTTATCCTTAGAAGCAGAGATTCCCTATGATAAGTTATCATCAATCAGTTTGTCTTCTAGTAATGGAAGAATAGAATTAGAGGATTTAAATATTTTAGAAACAATAATTGAAACTTCTAATGCTAGTGTATATATTGACCAGTGGACTGGAGAAAATTTATTCGTTGAAACTTCTAATGGAAAAGTAGAATTAACAGATTTCCTAGGAGATAAAGTAGAAGTAAAAACTTCTAATGGAGCTATAAATTCTAAAATAAAAGATTTTAAAGAAAACAAAGAATATGATTATATATTTAAAACTTCTAATGGCAGCATACAAATAGATTTGCCAAAAACTAATAAAGTTGGCTATAAAATTAATGGGAAGACAAGTAATTCAGCCATAAATTATGACTTAGAGAATTTTATTACAGAGAATAATTCGAATAGCAAGGAATTAATAGGTAAGACTAGTAATTATGAAGATTATAATACAAAAGTCAATATTGAAGTGAAAACTAGCAATGCTTCTATTATAATTGATTAAATTAACCTGTAGAATACTCTACAGGTTAATTAATTATTGAAGAGCTTTTTTAATTAAATCGATTCTTGAAAAAATTCTTTGGAATAAGTAATCTACTAATGTAAGTGCAGTCATAGCTTCAACTACAATGACTGCTCGAGGTACTATAATTGGATCGTGGCGGCCTTCAACTTGAATATCTACATTTTGTCCATTTTTGTTTATTGTTTGCTGCATTCTATGAATAGATGGTGTTGGTTTTATTGCAGTTCTAAATACAATAGGGAAGCCGTCACTTATGCCACCAGAAATTCCGCCAGCATGATTAGTGAGTTTAGTTATTTTTCCTTCTTCGTCATATCTAAAGAAATCATTATTTTCCCAGCCTGTTTTTTTGGCGGCTTCAAATCCAATGCCAAATTCTAGACCTTTTACTGCACCAATGGAGAAAATGCCTTTAGCAAGCATGGCATCTAATTTTTCAAAAACAGGCTCTCCAACTCCGCTAGGAAGTCCTGTTACAACACATTCAATAATACCTCCAGAAGAATCTTCTTTTTCCATTTGCTTTTGAAGATAGTCCGCTGCAGCTTGAGCAGCATCCTTATCTGGCATAGCCAAGTAATTATTAAGGATTTCTTTTTTGTCAAACTTGGATTTATCAATTTCAATAGGCCCAATACTTAAAGTATAGGCAGTTATATCTACATTAAATTCTTTTAGTATTTTTTTTGCAATTGCTCCAGCAGCAACTCTTGCAGTTGTTTCACGGCCTGAAGAACGGCCTCCTCCCCGATAATCCCTAAAGCCATATTTTTGGTCATAAGTAAAGTCGGCATGTCCAGGCCTGTATAATTTTGATATCTCTGAGTAGTCATAAGATCTTTGGTTTGTATTATAAACAATTAAAGAAATTGGAGTTCCTGTTGTTTTACCTTCAAATACACCAGATAAAATTTCTACTTCATCTTTTTCTTTCCTTGGGGAAGAAAAAGGAGATTTGCCTGGTCTGCGTCTATCTAAATCTTTTTGGATGTCTTCTTTGCTAATTTCAATGCCAGCAGGACAGCCGTCAATGACAACACCTAATGCACTGCCATGGGATTCTCCCCATGTAGATATTTGAAAATGTTTACCGAAGATGGAACCAGCCATGAAATGTCTCCTTTCGTTGGGAATTTTTTAAATTTTATCATTGATTTAGACCTTTGACAAGCTAATAAAAAATTTTATTCAATTATAATTTCCCCTTGAAAAAATATCACTTTCACTGTACACTGTTATATAGCTGTGTATTAGAGAGCTTAGCGTGTTAAACATCATTGTAAAAAGGAAGAAGATATATGTATAAATTATTAAAAGTAGAAGGCAGAGCTAAAAGAGGAGAGTTTCATACAGCTCATGGAGTTATTCAAACTCCTGTTTTTATGAATGTAGCAACAGTAGCTGCTATTAAAGGAGCTCTTTCAACAATTGATTTAAAAGAAGTTAAGTGCCAAGTAGCTCTTTCTAATACATATCATCTTCATCTTAGACCAGGGGATAAAGTAATTAAAGAGTTAGGCGGTTTACATGAGTTTATGGTTTGGGATAGGCCTATACTTACGGATTCCGGAGGCTTTCAAGTGTTTTCCCTTACTTCTTTAAGAACTATAAAAGAAGAAGGAGTTTATTTTTCTTCTCATATTGATGGTAGAAAGATTTTTATGGGTCCAGAAGAAAGCATGCAGATTCAATCTAATCTTGCTTCAACTATAGCTATGGCTTTTGACGAATGTCCTCCTTATCCTTGTGATAAGGATTATATGATTGCATCTGTGTCTCGTACTACCAGGTGGCTTAAAAGATGTAAAGAAGAGCTTAGTAGACTTAATCAATTAGACACTACAATTAATAAAAAACAAATGCTATTTGCTATTAATCAAGGTGGAATTTATAAGGATATCAGAATTGAACATGCAAAAGAGATTTCGGAGCTTGAATTGGACGGTTATGCTATAGGAGGTTTGGCAGTAGGGGAAAGTCATGAGGAGATGTATTATATTTTAGATGAGGTAGTTCCTTATTTGCCACAAGATAAACCTACATATTTGATGGGGGTTGGTACTCCAGAAAATATTTTGGAATCCGTCGAAAGAGGAGTAGATTTTTTTGATTGTGTTTTACCAGCAAGAAACGGCCGGCATGGTCACGTTTATACTAACAGAGGCAAATTAAATCTATTTAATGCAAAATATGAATTGGATTTAAGACCAATTGATGAAAGCTGCAGTTGTTCTACTTGTAAAAATTACAGTAGGGCTTATATACGGCACTTATTAAAAGCTAAAGAAATGCTTGGCATGCGTCTTTGTGTTATTCACAATTTATATTTTTTTAATACAATGATGGAAGAAATTCGAGAAGCATTAGATAATAATAATTTTGCCCAATATAAAAAGTCAAAATTAGAAGGATTTAATGAAAAAGAGGAGGAATAAAAATGAATCAATTTTTAATATTAGCAGATACAGCAGCTAGTGATGCAGCATCTTTAGGAGTGACCAGTACATTAGTATATTTTGCTGTAGTTATACTTATAATGTGGTTCTTTATTATAAGACCTCAAAAAAAGAGAGAAAAAGAAATTATAGATATGCAAAATAGTGTTAAGGTAGGAGATACTGTTTTAACAACAGGCGGTATATATGGAAAAGTAGTAGATACTGTTAATGATTTATGTATTGTTGAATTTGGTCTTAATAAGGGTGTTAGGGTACCTCTTCAAAAAAACTATATAGCAGCTATAAAAGAGCCTTATATGACTGCTAAAAAAGAAGAAACAGAAGATAAGATAAAAGAAAGCAAAATAAAAGAAGATACAGATATAAAGGATAAAGTGAAAAAATTCAAAACAAAGAGAAACAAAGCAAAAAAAGATGAAAATGAAATAAAAGACGAGATTAAAGATAATCAAGCAGAATAAGATGCATAATAAAAATCCAAGTGTATTCACTTGGATTTTTAAATTCTTTTTTTCATTTCTTCTAGCAATTCATAAGGAACTTTAAGATTTCCTCTTCCTACTCCCATATCAATTTGTCTTTTGTTCTTTCCATGAAAATCACTGCCTCCAGTTATAAAAAGATTATAACGGTTTGCCAATGAACGCATTTTATATTCTTCTTCTTTTGTAAAGAGAGAATAAATTGCTTCTAAGCCGTCCAGGCCTTCATCTTTTAACATATTAATTAAATCTTTTAATTCTTTTTGGGTTAAATCATATAAGGTAGGATGAGCTAAAACAGCTAAGCCTTTGGCTTCATGAATAAAATTAATACATTCTTTTGGTGTATAAACTTCTCTTTGAACATAAGCATCTTTACCTGGAGATAGATACAATTTAAAAGCTTCGGTTACGCTATTGGCATATCCTTTTTCTTGTATAACTTTTCCAAAGTGGGCTCTTGAAATTAAGTCTTTTCCAGCACTCTTTTTTAATTCTTCTATAGTAATATCAAAGCCTATGGAATTTAATTTTTCGAGCATTTTTTTATTTCTTCTTTTTCTTTCATTTTGTATCCATGCAAGGTTTTCTAAAAAGTGAGGATCTTTATAATCAATAAAAAAACCTAGGATATGAATTTCACGATCCTTGTACCTTGCGGCCAATTCAATTCCGGGAACAACTTCAATGCCCTGTTTTAAACCTTCATCAACAGCTTCTTCTATACCATCAACCACATCATGGTCTGTTAAAGCAAAAGCAGCAAGATTTTTTTGCTTTGCATATAAAACTAGTTCCCTAGGAGACAATGTTCCGTCAGATGAGGCGGAATGAACATGGAGGTCGATATATTTCATCTAATAACCACCTTTCAAAAAACTATCTATATTTTATCATAAATGATAATTATTAATCGTACAATAGTACAAAGATAAATTATTGCTTATGGTATGATTATAGTTTCAAGAATGGAATGGAGGAAAAGATGTCAAAAAATAATTATAAAGCGGTGCAAACGACGAAAAATGAAAGAGAGTTAAGGCTTACAGAAATCTTTAAAGCTAATCTAATAGCTTATATGATTACTGTTATTATCTTTATCGTTGCTGCTTTATTACTAACCTATACTCCCCTGCCTGAAACTAGTATTTCACTTATTGCTATAGTTACAACAATAATTTCAACTTTTATAGCGGGATATGATACTGCAAAAGGAGCAAAATCCCGTGGATGGTTTTGGGGAATGAATTCTGGTATAGTTTACGCAATTATATTGATTCTAATTGGGAGTGCAATTACAAAGAATTTAATGATAACAAGCAGGACTATTACTCTATTGCTTATTTCTATAGGGAGCGGGGCACTTGGAGGCATGATTGGGATTAACACGAAAAAATAATTAAATTCTTTTCAAGGATAATAAAATATGTTATAATAGGTAAGCTAATAAGTTTAAACTTATAATACATAGTATTTTCCGGCTTATCTATAATTTAAAGGAGGCATATTTTATGAAGCATGTAAAGACTTTAAATGCGGATACATTAAAGAAAAGCATGGCAAAAGGCGGCTGTGGAGAATGCCAAACATCTTGTCAATCTGCTTGTAAAACATCATGTACAGTGGCAAATCAATCTTGTGAAAATAATTAATTTTTGGCAGTGGCATTATGCTACTGCTTTTTCAATGAAATAATTTAATTGTATATTTTAATTATTGGAGTGAATAAAATGATTCATAAGTATTCCATGGATGGAGTTAATATTGTTTTAGATATATATAGCGGAGCAGTTCATGTTGTGGATGATATAGTATATGATTTAATTGATTACTATAAAGAAAAATCAAAAGATGAACTAAAAGAGCTGTTTAAGGGAAAATACGAATTAGAACAAATAGATGAAGCAATTGAAGAAATCGAAACTCTAGAGAATGAAGGCTTATTATTTACAGAGGATGTATATCTTGATTATTTATCTCAATTTAAAATGCGAGGGCCTGTAGTTAAGGCTTTATGTCTTCATATTGCCCATGATTGCAACTTAAAGTGCAAGTATTGTTTTGCAGGTGAGGGAGAGTATAGGGGTAGCCGTTCTTTAATGAGTAAGGAAGTAGGTATAAAAGCAATTGACTTTTTAATTGAAGCTTCTGGTAACCGCCGCAACTTAGAGATTGACTTTTTTGGTGGGGAACCTTTAATGAATTTTGATGTCGTAAAGGAAATAGTGGACTATGCAAGAAGCATTGAAAAGGAAAAGAATAAGAATTTTCGCTTTACCATAACTACCAACGGACTCTTACTAGACGATGAAATTCAAGATTATATTAATAATAATATGCACAATGTTGTATTAAGTATCGACGGTAGGAAAGAAATACATGATAAAATGAGATATACCAAAAACAATACGGGAAGTTATGATATTATTCTGCCTAAAATAAAGAAAATGGCTGAAAGCAGAAAGCATAAAAACTATTATGTAAGAGGAACTTTTACAAGAGAAAACCTTGATTTTGCTCAAGATGTTATTCATTTAGCAGACTTAGGATTTAAACAAATATCTGTAGAACCTGTGGTAGCACCTAAGGAGACGTCATATGCTTTACAAGAAGAAGATCTACCAGTTTTATTTAAGCAATATGAAGATTTATCAAAAGAGTTAATAAAAAGGAAAGAAAAAGGACAAGATTTTAATTTCTTTCATTTTATGATAGATCTTTCTCAAGGACCTTGTGTTGCAAAAAGACTAGCAGGCTGTGGTTCTGGCTCTGAGTATCTGGCTGTTACTCCAGAAGGAGATTTATATCCTTGTCATCAATTTGTTGGTCTTGAAGAATTTAAAATGGGGACAGTATTTGAAGGAATTAAAAATGAAGGTCTTCAAAAGCAATTTCAAGACTGTAATGTTTATGCTAAAGAAGAATGCCGCTCTTGTTGGGTAAAATTTTATTGCAGTGGTGGTTGTGCTGCTAATGCATATCAATTTCATAAAGATATACATATACCTTATAAAATTGGTTGTGAATTAGAGAAGAAAAGGGTTGAATGTGCCCTATATTTACAAGCTAAATTATCAGGTTTCTGATATTTTAATAATTATTTTTATATACAAAATATTTTGTATATAATGTAAATAAATTGATTTTAAATATAATAAAGTATGTAAAAATATTGACCTTTTTTTAGATAAAGCATATAATTAACTTTGTGTATTTACTATGAAGGGAGATAAGAACAAATGAAGGTTAAAAGCGGGTTGATATTGTTATTAGTGCTAGCTATTACCGGCTTTATGGTATTTACAGCCTTTAATGGAATTGGAGAAAATAATTTCTTAGGAGCTGAAAATATAAGATTAGGCTTGGATTTGGCAGGCGGTGTTAATATTGTTTATGAAGCTGATAAAGATAAGCCTACCAAAGAAGAAATGGCAGCAGCAAAAGAATTAATCCAAGGTAGATTAGACAGGGGTAATTATACAGAAGCTGAAGTTGCTATTGAAGGGGAAAAAAGACTTAGAGTAGATATACCAGGAGTTGAAGACCCTGAAAAGGCAATTGAAGATATTGGTTCAACAGCATTTCTTCAATTTATTAGTCCTGAAGGAGAAATTGTTTTAACAGGAAATGAAGTAAAAGATGCTAGAAGAGACATTATTACTGATAATACAGGGCTTTCAAAAGCAGTTGTTGTATTAGAATTTAATGATAAAGGTAGAGATGCTTTTGCAGAAGCTACATCAAAATATATTAATCAAGTTATAATGATTGCATTAGATGAGACAATAATTAGTGCTCCTAGAGTAGAGAATGTTATTACTCAAGGAAGTGCATTTATTGACGGAAATTTTAGTATAGAGGAAGCAGATGAATTAGCTGCTAGAATAAAAGCTGGTGCACTCCCTTTTAAATTAAATGTTCTTCAAAGTAAAAGTGTTGGTGCAAAACTAGGTGCGGATGCACTTAACACCAGTTTGAAAGCTGGTTTAATAGGTATTATACTTGTTTTATTATTTATGTTAATTATTTATAGAGTATCTGGTTTGGCAGCAGATCTTGCATTATTATTCTATTGTGGTGTGGTAGTAATTGTTTTAAGTGCTATCGAAGCTACTTTAACTCTTCCAGGGGTAGCAGGTATTATTCTTTCCGTAGGTATGGCAGTAGATGCAAACGTTATAATATTTGAGCGTATTAAAGAAGAACTAAATAGCGGAAAAACTCTTAGGGCATCTGTAGATGCTGGATTTAATAAGGCTTTTTCAGCTATTTTTGATGGAAATATTACTACATTAATTGCAGCAGCGATTTTATATTGGCTTGGAACAGGGCTTATTAAAAGTTTCGCACAAACTTTAGCAATAGGGATTGTTGTTTCAATGTTTACTGCTTTAGTTGTTACAAAGATAATTGTGAAACAGTTTGTAAACATTGGCCTAAAAAATCCAAAACTTTACTGTGCAAATAAGGAGGCCTAAATTATGGATATTGTAGGAAGTAGAAAAGTAACTTTTGCTATTTCAATCATTATCATTTTAGCTGGAATTATAGCTATGCCTATTAATGCTTCAATGGGCAGGGGAATTTTAGATTTTGATGTTGAATTTATTGGCGGAACTGTAATGGAAATAAATATTGGACAAGAGTTTGATATTAATAATGATATAAAACCAATTGTTGTGGATATTACTGGAGATGATAGCCCTCAAATCACAAGAGTTGATAATCAGGCAGTAGCAATTAAAACAAAATCAATAGATACTAAAACAAAAAGAGAATTATTTAATGCTCTTAAGGAAAAGTATCAATTAGATGAAAGTAAAGATTTATTAAACTCTGAAGATGTATCAGCTACTATTGGTACAGAGATGCAAGTTAAAGCACTACAAGCATTGTTTTTAGCATCTATTCTAATGCTTATTTATATTACCTTTAGGTTTAAAGATTGGAAGTTAGGTCTTAGTGCAGTAGTTCCTTTAATACATGATGTACTTGTTGTTATTGCGGTATATTCAATTTTACGAATCCCAGTTAACAATTCATTTATAGCTGTTATATTAACAATTTTAGGTTATTCAATTAATAATACCATTGTAATATTTGATAGAATAAGAGAAAACAGAAAAAGTGTAAAAAAACGAGATAAAGAAGAATTGGTTAACAAAAGCGTTAATCAGTCTATCACTCGTTCAATTAATACTACAGTAACTACATTACTTACAATTACAGTTTTATACTTTTTAGGAGTACCTTCTATTAAGGAATTTTCCCTACCTCTTATTATAGGATTAATAGCAGGAACGTATTCTTCAATCTTTATTGCAAGTCCTGTATGGTATATGTTAAATAGCAAATCTACAAAAACTGTTAAAAATTAAGTGTAAAAAACCTTCGACTCATAAAGAGCCGAAGGTTTTTTTAGCGGTTGTTTCTTTTATTTAAAGCCGCTTGTTTTTCATTAGAAACCTTTAGAAAATCCTTTAGCATATCTTCTAAGCGATCTTTGTTGGAAGAAGCTTGAGCACTATTAACAGTAGTATCAGAAGGTGTTTTTTCAAAGGCATCTTTCATGGAAAGAGATATCTTTTTTGTGTTATCATCTATAGATAAGATTTTAACTTTAACCTTATCTCCTACTGAAACAGCCTCATTGATATCTTTTAGGAAACCTTGACTTATTTGAGAAATGTGTACTAAACCTTGAGTTGATTCATCTAAAGTAATAAATGCCCCAAAAGGTTTGATACTGTTTACCGTGCCTTCTACAATCTGTCCAACTTGAAATTTTTCTGACATATTAACACTCCTATATAATATTGCTATATTATTATAGCACATACCTTTTAATTTTGGTACATTAAAAACGAATTATGATATTTTTAATAGTCTTTTAGATAGACTTTTTTTTAGCTCTATTTTATAATATTTTTATACTAGAAAAGCTAATTAGAATGGTGGTAGACATGATTCAATCTAAAAATTTATGGATAAATAAAGGGCAGTATTCTGATAGTGTAAATGAATTAGAAAAGACAGACTTACTGCCAATAACGGTTAAAGTTTTAAGAAATAGGGGTATTGATAATATTAATGATATGATTTCATTTTTAAATCCTGATTATTCTAGATTATATAATCCTTTTTTATTAAAAGATATGGATAAGGCAGTTAACAGGATTTTGTCAGCATTAGAAAACAAGGAAAAAATAATTATTTATGGGGATTATGATGTAGATGGAATTACTAGTACATCTATTCTTTTTTTGTTTTTAAAAGAAAATGGTGCTATTGTAGATTATTATATACCTAACCGCATGGAAGAGGGTTATGGTTTAAATCTTGAAGCAATTAATAAAATAAAAGATAAAGGTACGGATTTAATTATTACAGTGGACACTGGTATTACTGCTGTTAATGAAGTTGCCCTGGCAAAAGAATTAGGCATGGATGTTATTATTACTGATCATCATGAATGTCAAGCTGAAGTCCCACAAGCTTATGCAGTCATTGACCCCAAACAAGAAGATTGTAGTTATCCTTTTAAATTGTTAGCAGGAGTTGGGGTTAGCTTTAAGCTTATTCAAGCTTTAGCTAAAAAACTTAATAATGAAAACAGTATATGTAAGTATATGGACATAGTGTCTGTAGGAACAGTAGCTGACATCGTGCCTTTAATTGATGAGAATCGTATATTGGTTAAGAAAGGTTTTGAAGATATTCCTAATACTCAAAATATAGGTCTTGATGCTCTTTTAAAAGTATCAGGTTATAAAGGTGGACCTGTAACTACGGGCTTAATTGGTTTTGCCTTAGGACCAAGGCTCAATGCTTCAGGAAGAATTGGAGATGCTAAAAGAGGAATAGAATTATTAATTACTAATGATAAAGAAAAGGCAAAAATGATAGCAGATGAATTAAATGAGGAAAATAAAAACAGACAGGCTATGGAGCAAGAAATATTTAATGAAGCTATAAGTCTTATTGAAAAAGAATTTGATATTAAGAATACGAAAGTTATAGTTATAGCAGGGGAAGGATGGCATCAAGGGGTAATAGGAATTGTTGCCTCAAAAATAGTTGAAAAATATTATAGGCCTACTATTTTATTGACTATAGAAGATGGTATAGCCAAAGGTTCTGCTAGAAGTGTTGAAGGATTTAATATATTTGAAGCTCTTTGTGAGAGTAGTCAATTTTTAACTAAGTTTGGTGGTCATGAAATGGCTGCTGGTCTAACAATAGCTATTGAAAATATTAAAGATTTTAGAATTTTTATTAATGAATATGCAAGTAATAAAATGGATGAAGAAACCTTGATTCCTAAACTATATTTGGAGGATAATATCGATGTTTCAGAAGTATCTTTAGAACTTATTTCACAGCTTAAGAAGATGGAACCCTTTGGAGTAGGTAATCCTCAGCCTATCTTTTCTTTGGAAGCTAAAGTAAATAGTTTTTCCCTTTTAGGAAAAGAAAAGCAGCATTTAAAGATTATTCTTGAAAATTCACATAAGAGCTTAGATGCCATAGGCTTTGGACTTGGTGAATATTATGATAAGCTGTTACAGGGACAGGAAATAATTGCAGCAGGTTCTCTTGATATCAATAAGTGGAATAATAATATTAAAGCCCAGTTAATAATTAAAGATTTAAAAAGCAGTTTGGAAGATGAATTAAAATATAATTATTTCATTTCTTTATATAATTTGTTTTTAAGCTTAGATGATGAAGCTACTCTTTTAGATTATCAGAGTTTGAAGAAGATTTCTTTAGATGAAATTCAAAATCTAGAAGATAGTCTTATACTGGTTCAAAGTTTAGATAGCTTATTAAGACTGATTAGAGATTTTGACAATATAAAAATTATGTTTAACAATGAGTCTAAAATTTGTTATACTAATAAATATGATTTAAACAGTAAAATTGAAATTTTAGTCAATCCTATAATGGATAAAGTTAATTTTTCTAAATACAAAACTATCGTGCTCTATGATTCCTTATGGATAAACAAGAGCTTTGTTGTAGAAGAGGATAAGAAAGAAAAATTTTTAAAGCTTAAAAAAACAATAAATAATAGTAATAAAGATGCTAGTCTATATATACCTGAACGTAAGGATTTTGTTGTACTTTATAGGTACCTTGCCATGTTAAGCAGTTTAAAGCAAAAATCAATAGCAATGGCTAGCCTTATAAAAGAATCTAGTAAATCTGTAAATACGAATGTTTTTAAAATACTCTTGTTACTAGATATTTTTATGGAATTAGGCTTAATTCAATACAAATATGAAGATGAAAAAGTGTTTTTTAACATTATTTCTAATAAAAAAACATCTTTAGAGGATTCAAAAATACTTCAAAGGATAAGGAAATTAAATCATTATTTTATTGAAAATCAATAAGAGAAAAACAGAGGGGGAAGTAAGATGGATTTAAAAACACTGATAAGAACTATACCAGATTTTCCAGAGGAAGGTGTTTTATTTAGGGATATCACACCCGTATTACAAGATAGTGAAGGATTAAAGGCTGCAATAAATCAGATGCAAGACTGTTTTAAAGATATTGATTTTGACCTTATTGTAGGACCAGAATCACGAGGTTTTATTTTTGGAGTTCCTCTAGCTTATAATTTAAATAAAGGCTTTATACCTGTTAGAAAAAAAGGTAAGCTGCCTTATAATACTATTCAAAAAGAATATGCATTAGAATATGGTACGGCAATTGTTGAAATGCATATAGATGCTATTAAACCTGGTCAAAAGATAGTGGTTGTAGACGACTTACTTGCTACAGGTGGAACTTCTAAAGCTATTGTAGATTTAGTAGAGGAAGCTGGAGGCGAAATAATTAAACTTATATATCTTATTGAATTGAAAGCTTTAAAGGGAAGAGAAGTCTTAAAAGGATATAATGTAGAATCTATAATTAAATACTGATAAAAGACACTTTCTTATTTAAGAAAGTGTCTTTTATCAATAAAAGCTGATTTTTAATAGCTTTATAGAAAGAGGTTAAACAATGGATATAAATATAATATACGAAGATGCTCATCTAATTGTAGCCAGCAAAGCTCCAAAGATTCCTTCTCAGCCAGATAAAACAGGAGATAAGGATATGCTAAGTTATTTAAAAGATTATTTAAAGGAAAAGTACCCCTCTGCAAGAAGTCCTTATATAGGACTTGTTCATAGATTAGACAGGCCTGTAGGAGGGCTTATGGTATTTGCCAAAACCAAGTTAGCTAATGCAAAATTATCAGAACAAATACAAAACAAACAGTTTAAAAAAGAATATTTAGCTGTAGTATGTGGAAAACCCATTAAACCACAAGGTGAACTTGTGGATTATTTATTAAAAAATCAAAAAAGTAATTTATCAAAAGTAGTTCCAAAAGGGACTAGAGGAGCTAAGGAAGCCATTCTTGAATATGAGTGTATAGAAAGCATTAAAATAGAAGACGAAGGTATTTTAAGTCTTTTAAAGATTATTCTTAAAACAGGTAGGCATCATCAAATCCGTGTTCAACTTTCTTTTGGGGATATGCCTATCTGGGGAGACAATAAATACAATCCTGAGTTTATAAAAAGAAAGCACTGGACTCAGATTGCATTATGGGCATATAGTTTGTCGTTTTTTCATCCAAAGACCAATAAATTGTGTACTTATGAAGAAAAGCCTAACCAATATCCTTTTAATCAGTTTAATATATAGTAAGGTATGTTAAGGTTAAATTTCTTGTAACTGGGGACTTTTGTGACAATCTTGCAATTCTTAAAGATAATGAATATAATAAAAAGAAATGCTTATAAAAGATGATTATTTCTATTTTTGAATGGGGGAAAAGTATGTCTGACCAAATGATTTATCAAAAGTTAATATCTATTCTTGAGTCATATCACCCCTCTAATGATTTCTCATTAGTTGAAAAAGCTTACCATTTTGCTAAGGAAGCTCATAAAGGTCAACAGCGAAAGTCAGGGGAACCTTATGTGATTCACCCTTTAGAAGTAGCTGTAATTTTGGCTGAATTAGAATTAGATATAGAATCAATAACTGCAGGAATACTTCATGATATTCTCGAAGATACCGAATATACTTTTGAAGAATTAGCAAGTCTTTTTGGAGATGAAATAGCACGCCTTGTTGACGGAGTAACTAAATTAGGTAAGATTAATTTTTCTACTAGTAATAAAGAGTTGCAAAAAGAAGAAATACAAGCAGAAAATTATAGAAAAATGTTTTTAGCTATGGCACAGGATATTAGGGTTATTTTAATTAAATTGGCAGACAGACTTCATAATATGAGAACCCTTCGTTTTATGTCCCCAGAAAAACAAAAAGAAAAAGCTAATGAAACTCTTCATATATATGCACCTTTAGCTCATAGATTAGGGATTTCAAAGATAAAAGTAGAGCTTGATGATTTAGCTTTAAGATATCTTGAACCTGAAGTTTATTATGACTTAGTAGAAAAAATTGCAAAACGAAGAATTGAACGGGTTGAGTATGTAGAGAGAATTATTAAAGAAGTTAAAGAAAAATTAAATGAAACAGGAATAAAAGCAACAGTAGAAGGAAGACCTAAACATTTCTTCAGTATTTATAAAAAGATGGTTGGTAAAAATGTAACTTTAGATCAAATTTTTGATTTGTTTGCAATTCGTGCAATTGTAGAGTCTGTTAAAGATTGTTATGGGGTCTTAGGTATTGTTCATGAGATGTATAAACCTATACCCGGAAGATTTAAAGATTATATAGCTATGCCAAAGCCTAATATGTACCAATCTCTTCATACAAGTCTTATTGGTCCAGAGGGAGAACCCTTTGAGGTACAGATTAGAACAATCGAAATGCATAAGGTAGCTGAGTACGGTATAGCAGCTCACTGGAGATATAAGGAAGGTAAAAAAGGAACTAAAGTTAAAGATAAATATCAAGATAAAACTGAAGAAAAATTAGCATGGCTTAGACAAATATTAGAATGGCAAAGAGAAATGTCTGACAATAAAGAATTTCTTGATGCCTTAAAAATGGACTTAGACATATTTAATGACCAAGTATATGCATTTACTCCTAAAGGAGATGTAATTAGTCTTCCTTATGGTTCGACACCTATAGATTTTGCTTATTCTATTCATAGTGCAGTTGGCAATAAAATGGTTGGTGCTAAGGTTAACGGTAAGATAGTTACCTTTGATTATCAAATTAAAAATGGTGATAGAATTGAAATATTAACTTCTCAAAACTCCAGAGGTCCTAGTAGAGATTGGCTTAAAAATGTAAAGAGCTCCCAAGCTAAAAGTAAAATTAACCAGTGGTTTAAGAAACAATATAAACAAGAAAATATTAACCGCGGTAAAGAGATGCTGGAGAAAGATGCAAAAAAACGCGGGTTAAATTTAAACGACTTATTAAAACCAGAATGGATAGAAAAAGTTTTAAGAAAGTATGGTTTTCAGGATTGGGAAGCTGTTTGTGCTGCTGTTGGTCATGGAGGAATAAAAGAAGGGCAAGTTATTCATAGATTATACGAAGAATATAAAAAAGAGAACAGGAAAAATTTAACAGAAGAAGATATTTTATCAATTCAAGAAGAAAGCAAAAAACCAGTTAAAAAATCTAAAAGCGGTGTCGTTATTGAAGGTGTGGGGGATGTAGCTGTACGTTTTTCAAAATGTTGTAACCCTGTGCCTGGAGATGAAATTATAGGCTTTATTACAAGAGGAAGAGGAGTATCTATCCATAGAACTGATTGTATTAATATATTAAATGTCAGTGAAGAAGAAAAAGAACGTTTGATAGATGCAGAATGGCTAATTGTTGAAAAAGAGATAAAGAACCTTACTTATCAGACAGAAATTAGAGTTATTGGTGAAGATAGAATGGGCATGATTGTTGACATATCAAGAGTTTTAACTGAAGAGAAGATACCTGTTAAGGCCCTTAATGCCAGAACAACTAAAAATAATGAATCAATTATTAATATTACTATGGAAATAAGTGGCGTACAGCAATTAGAAACTATCATCAGAAAGATTAAAAGTATAGTTGGAATAAACGATATCATTAGAGTAACGACTTAGGAGGGCAGTATGATATTAAAGACTGTTTGTGTAGGAGTAATTGGTGTTAATTGCTATATTTGTGGAGATAAAAAGTCAAAAAAAGGAGTTGTCATAGATCCTGGTGCTGAAGCAGATACAATAATTTCCGCCTTAAAAAGTGAAGATTTAGATATAGAGTATATATTAATAACTCACGGCCATTTTGATCATATTGGTGCCTTGGATAAAGTAAAAGAATTTACAGGAGCAAAAGTTCTTATTCACGAAGAAGGCTTGGAGTATCTAACTGATTCTTATCTTAATCTTTCAAAGGCCTTCTTTAACAAGGCTTTTGTTAAAAATGCAGACGATACAATAAAAGACGGAGAAATCATTAAAGCTGGGGATTTATCTTTTAAGGTTATTCATACCCCTGGTCATACTTTGGATGGAGTTAATTATTATGAAGAAAATAAGGGAGTTTTATTTTCTGGAGACAATTTATTTAAAGCTTCTATTGGAAGGACCGATTTCCCCAGGGGAGATATGAGTCTTCTTGTTTCTTCAATTAAAGAAAAACTTTTAAGTCTTCCAGATAATGTTGTGGTTTATCCTGGTCATGGAGAGCCAACGACTATTGGATATGAAAAACAAAATAATATTTATTTAAGTGCAAACAGTTGGGATGAATAAATATGACTGAGTTTAAATTAGTTGGCCATCAAAATACTTACCAAATAGAAAACATTATAAGGCTATATGATAAATATCTTAAAGATGTTTATATCATAAGTATTCTAAAAGATAATACTTGCAGAGCTGAAATATATGATAATAATAATTTGATAGTATATAAAGAAGAAAAATCTCCTAAAGACCCCAAGCTACAAAAGCAAAAATTGGCTTCTGTTTTATATAAAGCTTTAGTAGAAGTTACAAAAAAAGAAATGCCTTGGGGATTTTTAACTGGTATTAGACCTACAAAAATCGTACATGAGCTGATGGAAGAAAAACTTAATGAAGAAGAAATAAAAAAGCAACTAATAAATTTTTATTATATAAGAGAAGACAAGGCTAATCTTATGATAGAAGTTGCAAAAAAAGAAAAAGAAATATTAGATAAAAATAAGGATAATGAAATAAGCCTTTATATAGGAATTCCTTTTTGTCCTAGTAAATGTTTATACTGTTCTTTTACTTCTTATGCTATAGATAACCGTCAAAATCTAGTGGAAGATTATTTAGATGCTTTAGAAAAGGAAATATTATTTAGTAAAGAATATTTAAAGGATAAATATATAAGAAGTCTGTATATAGGTGGAGGAACCCCTACATCTTTGAATTTAAATCAACTTGAAAGATTATTAATTCAAATTAATAAGTCTTTTTTTATTGAAGAATTAGATGAATTTACTGTTGAAGCTGGAAGACCAGATACTATCACTAGAGAAAAGTTAAATCTTTTAAAGCAATATAATGTAGATAGGATTTCTATTAATCCACAAACAATGGATAATGATACTTTAGTAAGGATAGGCAGAAAGCACAGTAAAGAAGAAATTATTGAAGCCTTTTATATGGCTAGGGAAGCAGGCTTTGATAATATTAATATGGATATAATTTTAGGACTGCCTGGTGAAGATACAAAGAATGTATCTTATAGCATGAGTGAAATAAAAAAACTGTCTCCTGATAGTTTAACAGTCCATACCATGGCTATTAAAAGGGCTTCAAGACTTAGTGAAAGCTTAGAGGAATACTCTCTTATAGATGAAGATAAGGTTGAAAAGATGTTAGATATCACTTATCAAGCTGCTATAAGTATGGGAATGAAGCCATATTATTTATATAGGCAAAAAAATATGCTTGGTAATTTTGAAAATGTAGGCTATTCAAAAGTTGGCAAGGAATCCATCTATAACATTCAAATAATGGAAGAAAAAGAAAGCATTATTGCCTTAGGAGCAGGAGCTATTACTAAGTTAGTGTACAAGGATACAAATAGGATAGAGCGTATTCCCAATGTTAAAAATGTATATGAATATATTAAAAGAATAGATGAAATGATATTAAGGAAAGAAAGTTTATTACAATATGAATGATATTAAAAGGGCTTGACATTATTATACATTATGACTAAAATCTTAATTATAAATAAAGTAAAAGCGTTATAAGGAAGAGTAGAATATAATTGTCTTTCTCAGAGAGAAAAGCCTTGGCTGTGAGCTTTTTAAAGATGTTATATTCGAAGGACATCCTTACTGTGACAATCTGAATACCTATACCTAAGTAGGATTGTACGGGTGGTTGCCGTTATATGACTAAAAGTGGAATTTCATTCAAGCAGGGTGGCACCGCGGAATATTTTTCGTCCCTGACAAGTTTATTGTCATGGATGGATTTTTTTTTATAAAAGGATTTTTTTTTGATTAGAAAATAAGTTAAAATAAAATATAAAATGAACGGAGTATTTATTTGTTTATTGAATATAAGGAGGTAACTATATGCTTACAAAAGCTCCCCGAGGGACAAAAGACTTATTTGGCGATGAAATGAATGCATGGTTAGAAATGGAGAATATAATAAGGGATTTATGTAGAGATTTTTCTTATGGAGAAATCAGGACTCCTATTTTTGAGCATACTGAGCTTTTTCAAAGAGGAGTAGGAGAAACAACAGATATAGTACAAAAAGAAATGTATAGTTTCCAAGATAAAAAAGGAAGAAATATTACTTTAAAACCAGAAGGAACTGCTGGAGCAGTTAGGTCTTATATTGAGCAAAAAATGTATGCTGGTATTCAGCCTACTAGACTATATTATATTACTCCTGCTTTTAGGTATGAAAAGCCTCAGGCAGGAAGAATGAGACAATTTCATCAGTTTGGAATTGAACTATTAGGTTCCGATTCGCCTACTGCTGATGTAGAAGTTATAACTGTTGCTTTTGAACTATTAAAACGTATGGGAATAACTAAAGTAAAACTTCATATTAACAGTTTAGGTGGACCTGAATGTAGAAAAAAATATAACGAAAAATTAAAAGAATATCTAAAAGATAATTTAAATAATCTTTGTGAAACATGCAGAGACAGATTTGAAAGAAATCCTCTTAGAATATTAGATTGTAAAAATGAAAGTTGTTCTGTTATCGTTTCTAATGCACCAACAGTTTTGGATGTATTAGGAGATGAATGCAGGTCTCATTTTGAGCAGGTTAAGGCTCTCTTAGATGAAATGGGAATCTCTTATATTGTAGATACAGGAATTGTAAGAGGACTTGACTATTATACCAAGACAGTATTTGAATTTATTTCTACAGATATAGGAGCCCAAGGTACAATATGTGGTGGTGGCAGATACAATAATCTAGTTGAAGAACTAGGTGGCCAGGCTACAGCTGCTGTAGGTTTTGCAGTTGGCTTAGAAAGACTTATGATGGTAGCTGAAGCGGAAAATGGCAAAAAAGAATATGCCCAATATAAGGATATTTTTATTGGTTCTATAGGAGATGCTGCTATTCTTAAAGCTCATAGTTTAATATATAAACTTAGACAAGCAGGAATAATTGCTGAAGGAGATCATTTTAACAGAAGTGTTAAGGCTCAAATGAAGTATGCTGATAAAATAGGTGCAAGATATTCTATGATTATAGGTGAAGATGAGATTAATAAAGGAAAAGCCCTTCTAAAAAATATGAATACTAAAGAGGAAATTGAAGTTTCTTTCTTAGATTTAGTTAATACCATGAAATCTATACTTTAAATTATTCTAAAGAATGAATGGAGGATTATTTATGGGAGAATCAATGCTTGGCTTAAAAAGGACTCATTATTGTACTGAAGTTGATGAACAGCTTATTGGAGAAGAAATTGTAGTAATGGGATGGGTACAAAAAAGAAGAAATCTAGGTAGTTTAATATTTATAGATTTAAGAGATAGAAGTGGGATTTTACAAATTGTTTTTGATGAAAAAGATTTAGATAATAAAGATTTCAGTAAAGTTGAAAGCCTAAGAAGTGAATTTGTAATAGGGGTAAGAGGGCAGGTTCGTAAAAGAGAAAGTATTAATCCTAATATGAAAACTGGATATGTAGAAGTTATAGCAAATGAGCTAAGAATTCTTTCAGAAGCAGAAACTCCCCCCTTTGCAATTGAAGAAGAAACTAATGTAAAAGAAGATTTAAGACTTAAATACCGCTATTTAGACCTAAGAAGGCCAGACCTTCAAAGAAACTTATTGCTTCGCCATAAAGTAGCGCAATCTCTAAGGAGTTTTCTTGATTCAGAAGGTTTTATAGAAATAGAAACACCTATGTTGGCAAGAAGTACTCCAGAAGGTGCAAGAGATTATCTTGTTCCTAGCCGTATTCATAAGGGAAGCTTTTATGCTCTACCTCAATCACCTCAAACTTTTAAACAATTATTGATGGTTTCAGGTTTTGATAGATATTTTCAGATAGTAAAATGTTTTAGAGATGAAGATTTAAGAGCAGACAGACAGCCAGAATTTACTCAAATTGATATGGAATTATCCTTTGTTGACGTTGATGATGTTATTGATGTTAATGAAAGACTATTACAAAAAGTATTTAAGGATGCTCTTGACATTGATATTTCCCTTCCTATTCCAAGGTTAACATATCAAGAAGCTATGGATAGGTTTGGTAGTGATAAACCTGATATACGTTTTGGACTTGAGCTTGTAGATATTTCAGATATTGTTAAAAATTGTGGATTTAAAGTTTTTGAAGGGGCAATCGAAAATGGAGGAAGTGTGCGGGGTATTAATGCAAAAACTTGTGGAACTTTTTCAAGAAAGCAAATAGATGCTTTAGTGGAGGTTGGAAAGACTTATGGTGCTAAAGGAATTGCTTGGTTAGCAATTGGTGAAGACGGTACTATAAAATCAAGTTTTACAAAGTTTATATCTGAAGATATCAGCCAAGAAATTATAAAAGCTATGGATGGGCAAAATGGAGACCTTCTCCTTTTTTGTGCTGATAAAAACTCTATTGTATATGATGCCCTTGGAAACCTTAGACTTGAGATAGCTAAGCGTTTAGACTTAACTAGTAAAGATGATTATTCTTTTGTATGGGTAACCGAATTCCCATTATTGGAATGGGATGAAGAAGAAGAAAGATATGTGGCAAAGCATCATCCTTTCACTATGCCTATGGATGAAGATATAAAATTATTAACTACAGACCCTGGTAAGGTAAGGGCAAAAGCTTACGATATTTGCCTTAATGGAGTAGAATTAGGTGGAGGAAGTATCAGGATATATCAAAAAGACATTCAAGAAAAAATGTTTTCTGCTTTAGGTTTTACTAAAGAGGCAGCTTATGAAAATTTTGGCTTTTTACTTAATGCATTTAAATACGGAGTACCTCCTCATGGGGGCTTGGCATATGGTTTTGATAGAATGATTATGTTAATGACTAAAGAAGACAGTATAAGAGATGTAATAGCTTTCCCAAAAGTAAAGGATGCTTCTTGCCCAATGACTGATGCACCAGGAATGGTTACTAAAAAGCAGTTAGAGGAATTAGGCTTAAAGATAGATGAAAATAAAGAATAAAAATTCTTCGCTTATGCGAAGAATTTTTAAATGACAATTAAAACAGACTTTCTTAAGAAAAATGAGTATATATAATTACATAGTATTTCTAAATAATAAGAAGTTAAAATTATATTGTTACTGGTTCATAAAGGAGATCTGGGAGGGAAGAATATGAGTAACAGGAAAAATCAGGTGCTAATAGGCATTATTATCGTTGTTATTGGCTTGTTTGCCTTTATTAGTGAATGGATTAATATACCTTTTATTAGAAAAGATAATTTATTTGCCTTATTCGTAGCAACAGCACTTTTACTATTATATTATACTAAGAAAAAGCCTTGGGCTCTTGTTGTGGGAATGATTATAGGCTTTTTTGGTGTTTTAGGTATTTTCCCTAGTCTATATTTTAATACTGGCACATTTATTGCACCTATGATTTTTATAATGCCAGGAATAATTTTTTTCATTTTGTATTACTCTAAAAATAACATTGGCTTTTTAATTCCTGGGTCAATTTTAATATGGTTTGGTATATTTATCTTTTTGGTAGTCAGCGGATTAACACGGGGTATTATGATACCAACAGTTTTCTTTGGAAGTTTGGGTGCAGCTTTTTTATCAATATATATTTTTGGAAGGCATAAGACAGGAAAGTGGCCTTTGATTCCAGGTGGAATACTTTTAGGATTAGGATTTTTGATTTTTGCAGGTGTATCTGTTGGATTTATATTTGGACTAGGACCTAAATTAATTCCTGTTACTTTAATCATTGTTGGTTTGCTTATTGTTGTAAGTAATAGCAAAAAACAGTAATACAACATAATCTTTGAAAAGTATAATTGACAAAAATACTTTCAGATTGTACAATTAACATCTGAAGGAGAGATGTTATGCTACATGCGTATTCAAGAACTGAATTATTATTAGGAAAAGAAGCAATGGAGAAATTATATAAAAGTAAAGTTGCTGTATTTGGTGTTGGAGGAGTTGGAAGCTTTGTTGTAGAAGGCTTGGTTCGGTCTGGTATTGGAAAGTTTATTCTTGTAGATGATGACTTGGTATGTTTAACCAATATCAACCGTCAATTACATGCTACAAGAAAAACAGTAGGTAAAGCCAAAGTAGAAGTAATGAAAGAACGAATATTAGAAATAAATCCAAAAGCTGAAGTAAAAGTACATCAGACATTTTTTCTTCCTGAAAGCTCAGATGATATTATTGATAATGATTGTAATTATATTGTAGATGCTATTGATACGGTAACTGGTAAAATTGAGCTTGTGCTACAGGCCAAGAAAAGAAATATTCCTATTATTACTTGTTTGGGGGCCGGTAATAAACTTGATCCTACTAAATTTGAAGTTGATGATATTTATAATACTTCTATATGTCCTTTGGCAAAAGTAATGAGAAGAGAATTAAAAAGACGTGGCGTAGAGTCTTTAAAAGTTGTTTATTCAAAAGAAACTCCCATTAAACCAAGAGAAGAAGAAGTGACTACATGCAGAGAAGGCTGTATTTGTAGTAATAAAGACAGAACTTGTCTTGAGAAAAGGCAAATTCCAGGAAGTATTTCTTTTGTTCCTTCTGTTGCAGGACTAATTATTGCAGGTGAGGTTATTAAGGATTTGATTACACTATGATGGTAAAAGGTGGTTTAGTTTTATGAAATATAGAAAAAAAGGAGAAGTAGGGAAAGTAATTAATATAAAAAATAATATTGCAATAGTAAGTATGACTAGAAATGAAGCCTGTCAAAAATGTGGGGCTTGTAGTCATGGACATAAAAGTGAAGAAATGATTTTAGAGGCAAAAAACTTATGTAACGCTAAAATTGGCGATAAAGTTGTGATAGATTTAGCTTCTTCTGATTTTCTTAAGGCAACTTTTATTATGTATGGATTACCCTTAATTTTATTATTTACAGGGTTTTTTTTAGGTTATTATGCTTTTTCTAAATTTGGATACGAATCTTTACAAGAACCTATAGGCGTATTATCAGGCCTTATTTTTATGAGTATATCATATATATGGATTAAATCTAAGGAAGAAAGATGGAAAAGTCAAAATTATCATCCAGCAGCTGTAGAAATAGTAAAAGATTAAAATAAAAGCCCTCCTATCATTTATTAAATGAATATAGAAGGGCTTTTATTTTTAAATATCTTCTTCTTCAAAGTTAAATATTTTTTTAAAGATAGAAGACTTGTTATTTTTAGCTTTTTTATTATCGATGTCAGTTGTAATAATAAGAGGAGCTTTTCTTGTTTCCAATTCTTTTTTTAATATATTCATCCCTTTTCTTTGGGCAATAATTTTTTCTTCTAGCTGTTTAATGCTTTCATTTTTCTTAATAAGTTCTTCTTCTAACTTTTTATTGCGTTCTTTTAAGACTGATAATTCTTTTTTTTGCAGTTCGTTTATTTTACGGAAATCAAAAGCTGTTTTAGAAATATCTTTATTTTTAACTTTCAGAGAATATTTTAATTGATTTATTTGGTTTTCTTTTTCTCGCAACTGTTTTTTACAAATATATATTTCTTCGTGAAGCTGATTAAGATGATTTTTAATTTCATTTAAATAATTATCAACTTTTTCAGTAGCAGGAACAAAAGTATTATCTATTTGAAGAGAGCTGCCATTTATTGCAGGAAAAATTTCTGGTAGTATAAGAAATTTTATTTGAGGTTCTGAAAGTATATAAATTGCATTTGTTAACAAGCGTTTTTCTTCCTCTGCGAAATTAGTTTGATAATGAGCCTTAATTACTAATTTTGGTTCTTCAATAAGATGAATAGAAGCTTCAGAAAAACTATTTCCCCCATCTGTTGAATAACAGCTAAATAGTTTATCTTGACATATCCAAGCTGCCCAAATATGATCATCTATCATAAATAAGGAGCAAGAGCTTATATCGGTTTTTTCAAAAAGTTTTTTTGTTTCTTCCCATTGATTTGTACTTTTTGCTTTGAAGTAGAGGCTAGAATAATGAGCTTCTTTTTTTATGTAGAGATTAAAAATTTCATTATTATTTATTAGAATGGATTCATCAGTATAGGAAAAATTACTCTTATCAAAAGGATAAAAATCACTCCATTTATTAGTTGAATTAGAATATCTCTTATATCCTAGATTATAGCTTTCGCTATATTTTTGATAACAAAGGAAGATATCTCCGTTATTGTCTTTGTAAACTGAGAAGGGTTTCTTATCCAGAGGATAAATATAATCAATGAGAGCAGGGGTTTCCCAATGTTTTCCGCCTATAGCTTTTTGCTCTACTAAGGCATGTCTGTCACTATTTGGATCTTTTAGGTTATAAAACAAATAAAAATTATCTCCTTCTATAATAGCATCAAAACTAAGAGAATCTATAAAGCCATTTTTACTATATAGCAATACTTGAGACTTCCATTTATTTGATTCATATTGATACAACAATATATTTCCAGATGTATCTTGGCAATAAAGGTAAATATTATCCTGTTTGTCTAGATATACGGAAAAATTTTTGGTGCCATTGCTATAAATTAGTTCTTTTTTTGACCAGTTGTCATTATTATATGTCATATAGCATATTCCCTCTGCATGGTCATAGAAGAAAGCCCATATATTACCTTTGCTTTGCTTTATTATATGGTAATTTACTCTTTCTTTTGTCATGGAATAATCCTCCATTCTGCCTTTTTGTGGCTAAAATTAATAGTTAATATCTTAAGCTTGTATTAAAAATCATATTAAAAAAATATATATTAATTAGAGCTGGAACAAGTCCGTTCTAATTAATATATATGATGTATATAAGAAAAAAATACTATTTAACTCTCTTCTTTATCATTATCATTTTCATTATTATTTTCATAATTGCTTTCATCTGTATTTTTGTTTTCGATTTTTGTATTTGTTTCTAACATTTTTTCTAATTGTTTAATTCTTTTTTTATGAAATTCTATTTCAGATTTTGCTTCTTTATATAGATTACGCCATTTTTTACCTTCTTCTTGAATTTTCTTAGCAAGCTCTGCTAATTCATTATACTGATTTGTTATATTCATTTGCATGCTTGTCAACTTTTCTAATTCATTTTTAAGCTGAAAATTTTCTTCTTCTAATTTGCTTTTTGATACAGAAATTTTTAATTCATTCTTTATGTTGTCAAGATATAATTTTAATTCTGTATTAACTTTTAATTGGGGATGGATACCGTCCATGTCTAAGCTGTGAAGAAGTACAAATTTAGGAGTATAATTAATATTTCCGTAAAGTTGATTACAAATAAGGTTTTTATCGGGCTGATTATTTTCGTAATAGTGTATTGATATACTGGAATCTTGTATAGAGTTGTTGATTGCTTCAGAAAAGCTATTTCCCATGTCAGTAGATAAAAGAGACTTAAAAACACCATTTTCACTCCAATTAATCCACAATGCATCATGATATATTAATATAACAGGCTTGATAGGGTAACCGCAGGAATATATAAGATGATTATTAGACCAGCCTTTTTTATTATTTTTATATATCAATTGATATTGGCCATATTGTTCCTGAATATAGATAAGGTGGCAAGTGCCTGATTTATCCATAAGGATTTTACAATATTTTATAGGGAATTTTGATGTTTCGGGAGTATATAAGCTGATCCAGTTTTCTTCACTGGGATTAAAAGACTTGATATTGATTATATAATTGTCATCTTCTTTACTAATCATGGAAAGTAAAATTTTATCTTCACATTTAACACAATCAAAGTTTACTTCTCTGTTAGTAACTTCTCCTAAGGGAATTGGTGTTGAAAAGGGCTTTTTTAGCAGTTGGTAGATTAATTCTACATTTTTTGTAGAAGGATTATTAGCATAGTAAAGCAAGTGGACTTGATTTTTTAATGATAATCCGTATATATCGCTGATATTAAATTCATTAGTATGATCATCTAATATTGTTTCTTTTTCTATTTTATTTGATAACTTTTGAAGATGTACAATTTGATTTCTATCATTCTTTGCAATAACGTGTAAGTTAATTTTTTCATCTAAGAAGGCAGTGTATTCATAACTTCCGTTAGTAACTAATAAATTAGGGCGGGAAGCCTGGTCATCCACAAATATTTGATAGTATAATCCTTTTCTTGGACTATAATTAACCATCATTAAGCTGCTATCAGGATATGTTAAAAAACAAGCCATAATAAACCTCCTCAATAAGTTTTTATCATATTATGTATATTCAAGAAATTATTTTTTATGTTTAGTAACACAGTCGACAATTTTCACATACTATATTATTGAATTTAAATATTTAAGGAGGGAGTTATTTATGGCATGTTGTAATAATAATCAAGTAAGAGGAAGATTTTTTCAAAGACCTACAGCAGGAGAATGTCCGGTATGCAGACCAGACGAAATTATAAATCCTGCAGACGATGCATGTGTTTGCCCGCCATTAGGAGAGCCTAAGTTATTAACTGTAGCTGCGCCGGTTGTATTTGATGAATGTGGAATTAACCTTTGCAGAGTGGTAGATAATTTAGATAAAATATTTTGTGATGTAGATTTTGAAAGAGATGATGTTCAAGGTATCGAGCTTAAAGTTATAGACATCGATTTTAATTTCTGTAATGAAGATGGTTCTAATGTTGAAACATTAATTAGAAGACCTAATTGTGTAAGGGTAACCCTTTCAGAAATTGATGTTACTTTTGCAGCTAAATTAATTGACAGGGATTGTAGAGTAATTGATGAAGAATGTTTCACCATTAGATATTTACCTGGGGATGAAGATGATCCTTATTTTGATAATGATGCAAATCCAGTTTCAGTTTCGGTAGATGTTTATGCACCTTATGGAGTATCATATAAATTAGACAAAGATTGTACTCCTATTATTAGCTTCTTAGGCTTTGTTGAAGATGGTTGTGAAGGTAATAATGCACTTCGTCAAGGTATTGTTGCTCAAGCTTTAGCTAAAGTAGTTAATCTTGATGTTGATTCTTTATCAGCTGCTATAGGATTAACAATTTATCTCAAATCAATTTACTTTGTACAATATCGTATTCCTCATAAAGGACTTTGTGTTCCACCTAAATGCATTCCTGTGGATATTGAGGCTGAAAATGCATGTCTTGACTTCGTTGAAGGAGATCTTCTTGAACAAAGTATTCAACCTCTTGAACTTTGTTGTAAGCCAAAATCAATAAAACATGGATTTAAAGATGTAGAAGATCCAACCCCCGCTGAAGAATGTGGCAAGAAAAGAGTATAATTATATAAAAAATGATAGATAAAAATACACTTCTCAAATTTGAGAAGTGTATTTTTATCTTAGTTTTATATAGTTCTTTTACTCCTTGAAATTTTCTTCAAAATGGCACATTTTTTTTATCAAATCATATTATGGTATTGAGTAAAAACATAAAAATCAATTAATTAAAAACAGAATTAAGGGGGAAATAATATGGGTAGACGCGATGACGAATGTATTATTGCCTTAAAGGTATATGACCAATGTAGACAACAGGATTGTTTGACACCTGAAATGCTTGATAGAGTATTCTCTTTAGAATGTGAAGAATGTGTAGTAGGAGACCAAATCATTGCTTCAGGAAAAGGTTCAATTATTAATTTACCAGCAGGGACAGTTGACATAGCTATAAAGGACTTTAAGATTTTAAAAATTGAAACAGATAGGAAACAAGATGTGTTTAATCCTGACTATTATTTTGTACATTTAAAGTATATTTTTAAGTTTAAACTTAGTTTCCTAGATGGAGAAGGCAGTCCTATTACAGTTACATGTGATGGTGTTGAAAAAGAAGCTATAGCTGCTGGAACAGCATTTAAGAAGACAGTAAAATTGTACGGAAGTGAAGGTTCAGATATTGCTATATCTAGTAATTTATTTGCTCCTGAATCCCATGTACTAGAAGCAGCTCCTTATGTATTAGTAGAAGCAAAATCAATGCTTTTGGATGCACAAATAGATGCAAATGACGGCTTAACTTGTGATTGTGGCGACGAAGTAATAGGAGATATTAATCTTACTATAGGACTATTTACAATAATAAAATTATATAGACTAGTTAATTTATTAGTTGAATCCAATGGTTTTTGTGAGCCAGAGGAATGTGATGAAATAGCTTCTGTAGACCCATGCTATATATTTGATAATATGGAATTTCCTTTTGACATTTTTAACCCACCTCAAAAAAATGATGGTAGATGTGGTAGACGTGGTTCTGACAGAGATGATTATGATGATGACTAAAATCAATAACTAAGAAGCATAAAATCTATGATATTAATTATGAATTTGCAAAAATAAGGGGGTATTATTTTGAGTAATTCTAGAGAACGTAGAGGAAAAGATTGTTGCGACGATAAAAAATATTTAATTCCCAATGCTATTAATGGAATTCAAAAGACATTAAATTCATGTTGCTGCTGCATTATTAGAAAGTTAGATGAGTTGATTAATCAACAAAAACTTTGTTTATGTGTGACAAATTCCGTTTGTGTATCGGCTGAAGAAGGAGATGCATCTATTTCTGCTAGCATACCAGCAAATTCTTGCATAACAAATATCTATACATCAGGCAGCGCTGAAGCTAATTTTGATTCTATACTTGTAACAATAAATAATGGAACAGAAAATATTTTCTGTCAGAGGTTTTATCTGCAAACACAAGGAGCTAATTTTGAAACTAACTTAGTTAAACCACTATGTGTAGGTCCTCAGGAAGCTACTGTAACAGCTACATTTGAAGGTGGAACCATAGACGAAGGCTTATTGACTGTAGTTTATTGTGAAGACTGTTGTGGGGTAGAATAATTAAAATAAGTGGGAAGATTTCCCACTTATTTTTTTATAGCAGTTCCAGTGAAAGTTACAGGCCCTATAATATTAATATTGCTAATATTGTCAATAGCTTGCACTGTCAGGCAGTAAATGATTTTAGAACAAAATCTTTTTTGGGGTTTATCTACATGACTAAAGGTAGATGTTCGGGTGGTTTCAGTACCTTGGCCGCTGTCAGCAGTACTAAATATAAGCTCTCCTGTATTGGGCTGCCCTCTCCAAATAGAAAAGAGTAAATTAGATGGGTCAAGTGAATCAAGCGAAAAGCTTCCTACAGTTGCATTTAGCCAAACATAAGGACGTTCTTTAGAAAGAGGAACTCTTATACAAGATAAAGTGACGGGTTCACTATTTGGTGCTAACATTATAGGAACTCGTGGATCTGTACTATTTGTTATATTGGGTCTTAATATATCAAAAATAAAGTGAATAAGTTTTCCAAAACGGATTCTTAAGGGATTAGCCATTTAAAAATCTCCTTTCTTTTTACTCTTCATCAATAATTTCAACAGCTGTAAAGGTAATGGGACCAATAATATCAATGCTTTCGATATCAAAAGCTTCTACGGTTAAGCTATAGCTTATCAAAGCAGGGCAAGATTTTTTTTCTTTATCGACATGATTTAAATTACTGATACGAAAAGTAGGATCTCCTGCACCACCTTGACCGCTGTCTGTAGTACTATAAACTAAACTACCAGTGCCGGGGCTTCCTTTCCATATCTTAAATGTCATAGCAGCTGGAGCACCTGAAGCGACAGGACCATTTACCCTAAAACCTATAGTAGCACTTAACCAAATAAAAGATTTTTTACTATTAACAGGAATTGTAATTGTAGATAAAGTTACTTCTCCTGTTGTATTATCAAGAGGAATAGGAACTCTAGGGTCAGTACTGTTGGAAGTATTGGGGTTTAGGGTATCGTATTCAAAGCCAGTGACTTTGTCGAAAGTGAATTGAAATGCTGAAGACATACAATATCCTCCTTTCATTAATTAATACTTATAGATTAGCTCCTATAAAGGTAATTGGACCAATAAATATCATTTGAGTATCTTTAGTGCTTTCAGCAGTAAGATAGTAAGTGATTCTAGAACAGCTTGTATTACAAGTCATATCAATTGATGTAAAACTGCTATTACGGAAAGTACCAACTTCTTCATTTCCTTGACCAGCATCAGCAGTGCTAAATACCAGATCTCCTTTACTTGGATGTCCCCGCCATATTTTAAATATAACAGAGACAGGAAGGTCAGCTCCTCTTACATTAAAAGCTGCAGTTGCATACAGCCATACATTGGAATTATCAGCAATGTTTACTGTGATTTTAGATAGTATTGTAGGAGTATTAGCTTCGGTTATAATGATGGGGACTGTTGGGTCTGTGCTATTAGTAGTGTTGGGTTTTAAGACGTCAAAATCAAAATTTAAAAGTTTTCCCATAGTAAATTGAAGTCCTTGTGACTTATTCATTTTACCCCCCCTTTTCAAAGATTTTGTTCTAATATATAATATGAAGTTGTCTTATTAAGTGTTACGAAAAATGTCACAAACTGACGAAAAATTTATTTATAATAACAGCTAAAACAAAAAAATAAGTTAGGAAAATTTCCTAACTTATTCTTTATTAATTACCGATGCCCCCATGACATAACTACGATTATAATAGGGCTGTGATAAGTTATCTATTTTTACGCCTTTTGAAATGGTAGCATGGATAAATCTATTGTTACCGATATATAAGCCGACATGAGATACTTTTCCGCTATTAGTGCCAGAAGTATCGAAAAAGACCAAGTCAGAAGGGTTGAGTTCTTCTTTACTTACAGGAGTGCCATTTTTCGTTTGATCTTTTGAGCTTCTATTTAAACTAATATCAAAATGTTTCATTACTGCTTGGGTAAATCCTGAACAGTCGACTCCTGTATTTAAGGAAGTGCCTCCGTATTTATAAGGAGTCCCTATGAATTTTTTAGCATAATCTACAATTTGCCTTCTAAATAAATCTTCACTTGTCACTGGAATTATTTCAGGTAAAAGGTGAAGATTAAAGCCTTCAACATACTTTGAATATATCCAGGCATTTTGATTTTTGTAATTAATTCTATACCAGTCATTATATTTACCAGTGACTACAATGACATCTAATTGATTAACTTTACCAAGGATTTTGGCATAGGTATCAGGACATTGCCTAATATTTATGCCATTTTCAGTTACTATTGCTAATCTTGAGTCTTTATAGTTATTAATTGATGAATCAGCTTCTTTTATTTGCCCATAAATCATGGAATTATTTAACATGAAAATCAATAGGAGAGTGATAAACTTATTTATTTTTGAATATTTTAACTTTTCCATAACATCCTCCTAAATTTAATTCATAATATCATTATCTTTTTCTTATTATGATTATTTTTTTGAAAACTATTCCATCATTTCTAAAAGAAAATACTTTTGTTTATAAAAACTAACTATTTCTATTGATTATCAGTCGAAAAAAGTGATATTATATCATAAGTGCTATCTATACACTCTCATATATTCATAATAATTTTTATATTAATTATATAAAGGAATCTTTTGAATAAAATCTAATACTTGTTGAATTTGTTGACAAGCTAATGACAATATGATGGAGGGATTATATGAAAAAATTAATTTTAGGAAATGAAGGGGTGGCAAGAGGTGCGTATGAAGCAGGAATTAAAGTAGCTGCTGCTTATCCTGGAACTCCTAGTACAGAAATAACTGAATTTATTGCTAAATATGATGAAGTATATGCAGAATGGTCTCCAAATGAAAAAGTAGCTATGGAAGTAGCTATAGGTGCTTCTATGGCAGGAGCAAGAGCTATGGTAACTATGAAACATGTAGGCTTAAACGTAGCTGCTGACCCACTATTTACTGTTTCATATACAGGAGTAAATGGAGGTTTGGTTGTTTTAGTAGCAGATGACCCAGGAATGCATAGTTCTCAAAATGAACAAGATAGCCGTTGTTATGCAAGGGCAGCCCATGTTCCTATGTTAGAGCCTGCTGATAGCCAAGAAGCTAAAGATTATATGAAATTAGCTTTTAATCTTAGTGAAAAGTACGACACACCTGTTTTTGTACGTATGACAACCCGTGTTTCTCATGCTCAAAGTATAGTAGAGATTGGAGAAAGAGAAGAAATAGAATTAAAGCCTTATGAAAAAAACATTCAAAAGAATGTTATGATGCCTGGTATGGCAATTAAAAGACATATTGTGGTTGAAAATAGAATGAATCAACTAGCTGAAGATGCTAATAGTTTAGAAATAAATAGAATTGAATGGAATGATACAAAGATTGGAATAATCACCAGCGGTATTGCCTATCAATATGTAAAAGAAGCTCTTCCAAATGCTTCTGTTTTAAAACTTGGAATGGTACATCCTCTTCCTATGAAATTAATTAAAGAGTTTGCAGATAAGGTAGAAACTTTATATATTGTAGAAGAATTAGAAGCGGTTATTGAAGAGCAAGTAAAAGCTAATGGTATTTCTGCTATAGGTAAAGAAATATTTTCTGTTCAAGGAGAATTATCAGTAAAGAAAATATTATCTGCAATTGCTAATAAAGAAATTCAAACTAAAAATCCAGAAGCACTACCAGGACGTCCTCCTGTATTATGCCCTGGATGTCCTCACAGAGGAATATATTATGTTATGAAGAAATTAAAACTTAATGCAACAGGTGATATTGGTTGTTATACATTAGGAGCTCTTGAGCCATTAGCTGGTATTGATACATGCGTTTGTATGGGAGCTAGTGTAGGTATGGTACATGGAATTGAAAAAGCAAGAGGTAGGGACTTTTCTAAGAACTGGGTAGGAGTTATTGGAGATTCAACATTTATTCATTCAGGCATAACTGGTTTAATTGATATAGTATATAATAAAGGTATGTCTACAGTTGTTATTTTAGATAATTCAACAACTGGGATGACAGGCCATCAGGATAACCCTGCAACAGGTAAAACCATTAAGGGAGAAGCTGCGCCAGTCTTAAACTTAGTGGAATTAGCAAAAGCAATAGGAATAAAAAATGTAAGGGTAGTGGATCCTTTTGATTTAAAAGAAGTAGAGGCTGTACTAAAAGAAGAAACTAACAAAGATGAACCTTCAGTAATTATCGCAAGTAGACCTTGTGCTTTATTAATAAAAGAAAAGAAAGCACCCTACAAAATTACAGATGCTTGTGTATTATGTGGTGCATGCTTAAGATTAGGTTGTCCTGCTATTGAAAAACAAGATGGAAAAGTAGTCATTAATGATGCTCTTTGTAATGGATGCGGCTTATGTCCAAAAGTATGTAGAGTGAATGCCATTGTAAAGGACGGTGAGTAGAATGGAAACAAAAAATATACTTATAGTTGGTGTTGGAGGTCAAGGGACCTTATTAACCAGTAGAATAATTGGTGATGTAGCAGTTAAAAAAGGTTACGATGTTAAAATGTCTGAGGTACATGGGATGGCTCAAAGAGGGGGTAGTGTTGTCACTCATGTAAGATATGGAGATAAAGTTTATTCTCCTTTAGTTGAAGAAGGAACTTGTGATATACTTTTAGCTTTTGAAAAATTAGAGGCCCTTCGTTGGATTCATTATTTAAAAGAAGATGGCATAGCTATAGTAAATAATCAAGAAATAAATCCTATGCCTGTTATTACAGGAGCTGCCCAATACCCAGAAGACATTATTGAAAGAATTAAGGTAACTTGCAAAAAGACTTATATCGTAGATGCTCTTAATATAGCTAAAGAATTAGGAAATATTAAGGTACTAAATACGGTGTTGCTTGGAATATTATCAAAACATTTAGGCCTTGAAAAAACTGATTGGGAAGAAGCAATTGAAAGGACAGTACCTCCTAAAACAATTGAACTTAATAAAAAGGCCTTTTCTACAGGTTATGAATTAGAAATAAAATAAGGGTGTTTTCACCCTTATTTTTAATATACAGTTATGGTAACTTTAACAGTATCTTTTTCTTTAAATCCTTTAATAAAGGGTTTATTTTGAGGACCAAATACCCTACAATCTTCGTCATCATAAATTATAGTTTGAACAAATGCATCTTGAGCTACTCCGGCATATTCAATTTTATATTTATCGCCTTTTTTAGCCCCTGGAATAGAAATGAGGAATTCAAAGGGAATCCAGCTGTTTGAATGGCGTACAACACCATCTACAACGAATTTCTTATCTAAAGAATCGCAAATTTCTTTGTCTTTGTCTTTGCTTTTATCCCTATCTCTATCTCCTCTGCTATCTTTTTCATTTCTATTATCTTTATCACAGCAATCGTCTTTTTTCAAAGAATGTCCTTCTCTTCTTGGAACTGTATTATATAAAACGGACGTATGAAGAAAACCTTTTACAATAGCGTTATCAGTGATGATATCTACTTTGCTGATTTCTACGGTTCTTTTTACATTTGCAATTTCAATAACACCATCCTTTGGTGGAAGAGCAAAAATAACTTGATTTTCAATTAATTCTTGATAACTTCCTTGACCCATATTTAATCCTCCTTTATTATCATTTATTGAATCAAGCTGTAGTTTTTTTTCCTCAATGATATCCTCAACAACAATGTCCTCAGTAGATATATGCTCTTCTACTGATATTTCTTCTTCAACAGTTTCTTTACTTGTTTTTTTGTCTATAGGATTTTCTGCCAATTTATCCTCAATAAATTCTTCCTTTGCATATTGATAGACTTCAGAATAATTATTTATTTTTTTCTTTTTTTTATCTGCTGGTCTATAAGTATAATTTATCTTTGCCATTTAATTACCCCCTCGTCTATTCCAGATTTTATATAGCCTCTCCATATTAGAGTATTCAATTAAGACCAAAAGTGATACTTTTTTATCCTTTAATATATTTTATAATTATAGTAGGTATATATAGCTGCATAAAATTATTCCACTAAGAAAAAGGATGATTGTAGAAAATGGAATAGAAAAGGATATATATTTTTTTAGATTAAAAATGCTGTTAATTTCTCCTTTATAGTCTTCAGTTATTTTTCCTTGTTTTAAAAATCTGCTTGTTTCTGCTAATAATATAGGCCCCCCTGTAGCAGACCAGGGTAGCATACTGCTTCCTGCAAGTATCCCTAATGCTAAGGATGCATAAATTATTTTATCTCCAACAAGAGGGGACAAATCCGTACATATTGGTAATAGAGTTGCTGCTGCAGGTCCAGCAGAAAGAAAAGTAGCGATAAAAAAAGCTGATATTAATATAATGATTACAATTAAATAACTATTAGTTCCTGTAAAAGATAAAATATAATCTATGGCAATAGTTAATGTGCCTGTAGCTTCCAAAACCGCACTAATTAAAAATAATGCAGCAATAAATGTAATAGAATCCAAGATTGTAAGGGTATTTATGACATCTTCAGGCGTTTTTTTATTGATAAGTAAAAGGATGGAGCCACAAAACATGACAATATAAGCAATAGACAAATTAACAAAAGGTGCTATGGATACTCCTATGATTAATAATAAGAATAAAATAATGGGAAGAATAAAGTCATTTTTTGATTTTTTATTTTCAAGATTAGCTTCATTTTTTGATAAAGGGTGTATTTTTTTATTTTTATGAGGAAGAGGCTTTTTGTCTTTAGGTTGTAAATGGGGCAATTTTTTCTTATGTGGAGGTGGAGGAGGGATAGGCTTTATTAATGATTGATCAAAAGATATATTTGATTTTTTAGTATCTATAGTAGCTTTGTATATTTTATTAGAGAAGAAATAAGTATAAACAATTAATATAAGAATATAAAAAAAGCAGGGAATAAATAGTTTTGACATAAAATCTAAAAGGGTGAAATCAGTATAAAGTGTTAAAATTACAGCTGGTGTGTCTGCCCAAGGTAATGCTGCTCCTCCTATATTAGATGCAATAATGGCGGATACCAAAATAGGGATAATTGATATTTTAAAATGTATTGCTAATTCTATACAAATGAAAGCAAACAACAAAATAACGGTTAAGTTATTCATAAATAGTGATAAAAAATAAATTGTAAAAATCAAAATTGAAAGACCGACAAGTTTTTTCCCCTTGGAAACATTAATCATCCATTTTTTTATACAATCAAAGACTCCTAGATTTTCAAAGTTTTTTGTAAAGAGAGATAATACAAAAATAAGGATAATTATTTCTGTGGGGAATTCTTTTAAGATACTGTCTAATTTAAAATTGCCAGTTATAGAACCGTATATTAGTACAATGGATAATCCTAAAACAGCTATAGCAAGCCTGTATTTTGTAAAAATTATCATAGCTAAGTAGGTTATTAATACAATATAAGGACTATGATAAGCAATTATTCACCCCCTTGTCAGCTCATAATTAGATTGTCTTATATAGTACAATATATGGCCTATACAAGCAAATGTGACAAATTATTGCTTATTCTGTCCTTTTGTGAGATAAGGTGTCAAAGGAGGCTATAAAGATAATAGCTATCGCAATGACTCCGGCTATTTGAAGGCTTTGAGCACCATAAAATGCAGCTTCTTCAAAATTTTGATTAAGCATAGCATACATTGTTTTATACATACCTGTTCCAGGCACAAGGGGAATAATCCCTGGTATCAGAAAAATTGAGATAGGCATTTTTCTTAGTTTTGCTAGTATCCTTGACATTATGCTAATACTAAGAGCACTTATAAAGTTTGAAAAAATAATGGAATTGCTTAATTTAAATATAAAAAGATATATTAACCATCCTATAGCTCCTACTAAGCCACAATAGATAAGTTCTTTTTTTGAAACATTAAAAAGGACTGCAAAGAAAAAGGTTGCAAAAAAAGCACTAATAATTTGTAAAATCATATTTACCTCCATTTATCGATAAGGTTAATATTAGTTAATATTAAAAGTGAAACCATAATTTTAGTATTATACCTACCCCGGTTGCTATGGATATAGCTATAAATAATGCCTCTATTCCCCTGGATATTCCTGATAATAAGTTACCTTCTATGGTATCTCTTATAGCATTAGTAATTGCAACACCAGGAACTAAGGGTATAATTGAACCAATTATTATATAATCAAGATTCGTTAAAGGAATTATTGTAGTAAGTAAAAGAGCAGAAAAACCAATTAAAAAACCACAAATGATATCTGTTAAAAAACGGGATACTTGTAGATTTATAAATAAACGCTGTATGATTCCTAAAATAATTCCAATACTTAAAGATATAAGGCAATCTCTTAAATTACCTCCAAAAACTATAGTAAAAAATGCAGAAGTAAAGCTTGTTGCACTAATGATAATAAGAGGATGATAGGGAGGTGTTTTATCAATTATTTTAAGTTCTTCTATAGCATCCTTAAGAGATATTTGTCCTTCTACGTATTTTCTAGATAAATCGTTTACTAATGCAACTTTATCTAAGCGGATGGAGCGGCTTTTAATTCTTTTTAACTTAGTAGTCATTTCTATTTTTTGGTCATCAATAGTTGTAATGATTCCTGTAGGGGTAACAAAGACTTCAATTATCTCCAGATCATAAACAGAAAGAATCCGCATGATAGTATCTTCAACACGATAAGTTTCAGCACCACTTCTAAGCATTATTTCTCCTGCTTGCATGGCAAATTTTAATAATAATTTGAAATTCATAAGCAAACTCCTTTATGATATAGAGATATAGAAAAAGTACCTATAGAGGTACTTTGTACAATATATTCATATTTATAGCATAAAACTAATCCAATATCTAGAAAGCTTTTAGTTCAAGACAAATTAGTTTGCTTTGTTGAATGTTAGAAAAAATTGTATAGTAATATATTAATTCATATATTAGCTTATTTCAAGATTAAAATATATTTAAAAATATTATACTATTAAAAAGCATTTAATTTTTTTTCTTATTATGCTATAATTTTCATGTAAAATAGGAGTGCGGCACAGTCGCTTCTAGTATAATACTTGGGAGGTAATATATACAATGTACTCATTTGAAGAAATACAAAAAGTAGATCTAGAGATAGCACAAGCTATAGAAAAAGAAATAGGCAGACAAAATAATAATATTGAGCTAATTGCTTCTGAAAACTTTGTTTCAAAAGCAGTTATGGCAGCAATGGGTTCACCCCTTACTAACAAATATGCTGAAGGATATCCTGCTAAAAGATATTATGGTGGCTGTGAATACGTTGATATTGTTGAAAAATTAGCAATTGAAAGAGCTAAAGAGCTTTTTGGTGCTGAGCATGCCAATGTACAAGCTCATTCAGGAGCACAAGCAAATATGGCTGTATTTTTTGCAGTATTAAATCCTGGAGATACAGTTATGGGAATGAATCTTTCCCATGGAGGACATTTAACTCACGGTAGTCCAGTTAATATGTCAGGTAAGCATTACAATATAGTAGCTTATGGAGTTGATGAAAATACTGGTTATATAGATTATGATGCACTGAAGGAATTAGCAAAGGAGCATAAACCAAAGCTAATTGTTGCTGGAGCTAGTGCTTATCCAAGGACTATAGATTTTGCAAAGTTTAGAGAAATTGCTGATGAAGTAGGAGCTTATCTGATGGTAGATATGGCTCATATTGCAGGTTTGGTTGCAGCAGGCCTTCATCCAAATCCTGTTCCTTATGCCCATTTTGTTACAACAACAACTCATAAGACTTTAAAAGGTCCAAGAGGGGGCTTAATTCTTTGTAAAGAAGAATTTGCAAAAGCTATTGATAAAGCAATTTTCCCTGGTATTCAAGGTGGCCCATTAATGCATGTTATAGCTGCAAAAGCAGTAAGCTTTAAAGAAGCACTAACTGAAGATTTTAAAGCATATCAAAAACAAATAATTAAAAATGCCAAAGCATTATCAGAAGCATTAATGGAAAAAGGCTTTAAATTAGTATCTGGTGGAACAGATAATCATCTTATGATGGTTGATTTAAGAAATCTTGATTTAACTGGAAAAGAAGCAGAAGCTAGATTAGATGAAGTAGGAGTGACTTGTAATAAAAATACAATTCCTTTTGATCCACAAAGTCCTTTTGTAACTAGTGGAATCCGATTAGGAACTCCAGCAGTGACTTCAAGAGGCATGAAGGAAGAAGACATGCAGGCAATTGCAGATATTATTTATATGACCTTAACAGATTTTGAAAACAATAAAGAAAAAGCAAGAGAGCTTGTAGCAGCCTTAGTTTCAAAATATCCATTGTACTAAAGTAGGAACATGTTTCCTACTTTTTCTTATATATTTTGATTAAGAATGGAG
>JAAYRK010000095.1 GCA_012518815.1 Candidatus Epulonipiscium sp.
CCAGCGTTCATCCTGAGCCAGGATCAAACTCTCATTTTAATAGTTTATCCTCGCCAGTTATCTGGCTAATCACTCAATCTTGAATTGATTGGGTTATGGTTATGCTGTTTAATTTTCAAGGATCAAAAGCATATAGCTTTTTTTACCGACAAAATATATAATATCATCTAAAATTTAATTTGTCAACTAATATTAAAATCCATTTTATTACAGTGAAGTTCCTTAAAAAATTTGTTGTATATTAAAATAATGATAATATTTATATAGAAAAAGTCAAAACAAATTATTTCGACAACCTTTTTAAAATTACTAATTCTTTCTAACTATATTCATTAATTATCATTTCTTATCCGAATACTTTTATGTTATAATATATTTAAGGAAATCTTGTAAAAGGAGTGAACTTATGCCTGATTTAAGAAATACTATTACTGATGAATTTCAATATACTGTAGAAAGCCTTTTATTTAGAAATAAAAGTATATTAGATCAAATTACTAAGTATCAGGATTCATGTGCCAGGGTAAACCGCACTATTGCAAAATCCGCTACTCACTGCGGCTGCATTCGTATTAATACCGACAAACAAAAGTATCCTGATGATGATTCTGAGACATCTTTAGAGGAATTAAAGTATCTTATGGATGATCACATTAATGGAGAACTTTGTGATAGTTGTCGTGATTTACTTGAGAAAGAGATAGGAAGAAACTTATTTTATCTTGCTTCCATATGTAACACTTTAGATTTGAACTTATATGATATTATTATTAAAGAATTAGAACGTGTGAAAATTTTAGGAAACTTTACTTTAAGATAATTTCACAAAAGAATAAAAGAAAATTTAAATTAAAATAATAAAGAACTAACCTCGGTTAGTTCTTTATTATTATTTCTAGTGCCTCATTAATATTTTCTACTCCATATACATTTATACCGTCTATTTTTTTTATATTCTTTAAATTAGCTTTAGGTATTACACAGCTTTTAAAGCCCATCTTTGCACATTCTGCTACTCTTTTTTCTGCCATATTTATTCCTCTAATTTCTCCTGTAAGCCCTACTTCTCCAAATACTACCATATAGGGGTCTATTATTTTGTCTTTAAAGCTTGACGCTATTGCTGCTGCCACTCCTAAATCAAGAGCTGGTTCAGTTATTTTTATTCCTCCAGCTAAATTAACATAACTATCATAACTTATTAACTGCATTCCTACTCGTTTTTCTAACACTGCCATAAGCATAACTACTCTATTATAATCTATACCTGTTGCAGTTCTTCTTGGCATCCCAAAATTAGTAAAGCTAACTAATGCTTGAACCTCCACTAGCAAAGGCCTGGTACCTTCCATACTACAAGAAACCACAGAACCAGGTATATTTACTGGTCTGCCCGACAACATTAATTCGGAGGGGTTTTCTACTTCAATAAGACCTTTATCTTGCATTTCAAAAACTCCAATTTCATTTGTAGAACCAAAACGGTTTTTAACAGCTCTTAAAATACGGTAAGTTGCATGTCTTTCACCTTCAAAATATAGTACCGTATCTACCATATGCTCCAAAACTTTAGGCCCTGCAATTGCTCCCTCTTTTGTAACATGACCAACAATTATTATGGATATATTGTGTCCTTTTGAAATCCTCATTAAGGTAGAAGTAGCTTCTCTTACCTGACTGACACTACCAGGGGCAGAGGATATTTCTTCTTTGAAAACTGTCTGGATAGAGTCCATTATAACTATATCTGGAGTTTCCTTCATTATAACTTCTTCAACTAAATCAATGTTTGTCTCTGATAAGATAAATAATTTATCTGTAGCTACACCTAGCCTGTCTGCCCTCATTTTAATCTGTTTAATGGATTCTTCACCAGAGACATATAATATTTTGTGGCCGCTTTTACCAATATGACTGCATATTTGTAAAAGCAGAGTTGACTTACCTATACCAGGGTCTCCTCCTACTAAAACCAAGGAACCTTTTACTATTCCTCCACCAAGTACTCTATCCAATTCCTTGCTCCCTGTAAGGATCCTTTGTTCTTCGTCTGTACCGATATCTTTTAGGACAACTGGATTAATATTAATTTCTTTATCTAATAGGCTAGAAGATTTTTTGGATGTAGTTATTTCTTCTACAAAAGTACTCCATCCATTACAAGCTGGACATTTTCCCAACCATTTAGCTGATTCGTATCCACACTCTTGACATACGAATATATTTTTTGTTTTTGCCATACTATCTTCCTTTTTATCATTAAAGCACATCTAATATTAGATGTGCTTTATATTTTATCATATCTTTTCAATCTTAACCTTTTGCTCTCCGCTAGTAAAATCTATACTGAATGTTACTTTACCAGCTAAACTTGCTTTAACTTTACCTACTTGGACATTTTCAATAAAAATTTTATACTCTTTTTCAGGTTCTAACTCCATAGTAATCTGAGAAGTATTTTCCCCTGTTACAGAAAAAGAAACACTTTTTTCATCCATAGTAAAGTTATGCACTGCTGTACCGGGAACTGACTCATATAGGAGTATTCCGTTTTTTTCTAGCTTCGTAATTTTATTATATGTCTTAACTTTATACAAATCACCGTCTACTTCAAAGTCTATTATCTTTTTTTTGGTATCCATTAAATAGTTCCCGAAGCTTAAGCTATTATCATTTTCCAATCGTATTAACTCTTCAACGACTGCCACATTGGTAACCCCCTAGACTATATTTGTTTACTTAATTATACTCTATTTTATCCATGAATTCCATTGTAAAATAGTTTTTTTAAAAATTTTGTCATATTTTCTCTTAACTTATGCTTATTTAATAAATCTTAACCGATCTTCCTCCATGTCAATCTTAACATGATCTCCTTCTTTAATATTACCATCTAAAATTTCTTCTGCCATTTTATCTTCTATTTTAGATTGAATAGCTCTTCTAAGAGGTCTTGCCCCATATGCTTGATCGAAACCTTCTTTGGCTAAATAATCTTTTGCACTTTCTGAAATTTCTATTGTTATACCCATGTTTTCTTTAATTCTTTTTGCTAATTGTTCAACCATAATGCTAACAATTTCCTTAATGTGCTCCTTGTTAAGCGGATGGAATACAATCATTTCATCAATCCTATTTAAAAATTCAGGTCTAAATAGTCTTTTTACTTCATCCATAACATTTTTCTTCATATCATCATAATTTCTTGCTTCGCTATCTGCAGATGCAAAACCTAATCTCTTTGGTTCAACAATGTTTCTTGCACCTATATTAGAAGTCATTATCACAACAGTATTCTTAAAATCTACTCTTCTTCCTTGAGAATCTGTAATATGTCCGTCATCTAATACTTGAAGAAGGATATTAAACACATCAGGATGAGCTTTTTCAACTTCGTCGAAAAGTATAACAGAATAAGGTTTCCTTCTTATTTTTTCGCTTAACTGCCCTCCTTCATCATAACCAACGTATCCAGGAGGTGAACCAATTAACTTCGAAACACTATGCTTTTCCATATATTCGGACATATCAATTCTTACCATTGCGTCATCATCGCCAAAAAGAGCTTCTGCTAAAGCTTTTGTAAGTTCTGTTTTCCCAACTCCTGTTGGACCTAAGAATAAGAAAGAACCAATAGGTCTTTTTGGATCCTTTAATCCTACTCTGCCTCTTCTTATAGCTTTTGAAACAGCTTTAACTGCTTCTTCTTGTCCAATAACCCTTTTATGAAGAATTTCTTCGAGTTTCCTTAATCTTTCGCTTTCTTCTTCAGCTAACTTTCTAACTGGAATTCCTGTCCAACTAGCTACTATATCAGCAATTTCTTCTTCTGTAACCTCTTGTTTAGCCTTAGAATAAGCATCTTTCCAATCACTTTTTTCTTGTTCTAATTTCTTTTTAATTTCATCTTGCTTCTTTTTAATTTCTCCTGCTTTTTCAAATTCTTCAGTTTTAATTGCAGATTCCTTTTCTTTTTCTAACTCTTCTAGTTTTTCTTCTAGTTCTTTAACATTAGGTGGTGCTGTATATAAACGCAGCCTAATCTTAGAAGCAGCTTCGTCAATTAAATCAATAGCTTTATCTGGTAAAAACCTATCAGTAATATATCTGCTAGATAACTTAACTGCTGCTATAATTGATTCATCTGTAATATGAACTTGGTGATGTGCTTCATATTTATCCCTTAAGCCTTTTAAAATTTCTATAGTTTCTTCTTCTGTAGGCTCTTCAACCTTAACAGGTTGGAAACGTCTTTCAAGTGCTGCATCCTTTTCAATGTATTTGCGGTATTCATCTAATGTGGTTGCACCTATAACTTGAATTTCTCCTCTTGCCAATGAAGGTTTTAGGATATTAGAAGCATCTATTGCACCTTCAGCAGCACCTGCTCCTATAATAGTATGAAGTTCATCAATAAAAAGTATTACATTACTAGAAGCACGAATTTCATCTAATGCTTTTTTGATTCTTTCTTCAAATTCCCCTCTATATTTAGAACCTGCAATCATAGCAGATAAATCTAAAGATACAACTCTTTTATTTTTAATAATTTCTGGAACATTTCCTTCTACTATTTTTTGTGCTAATCCTTCTGCAATAGCAGTTTTACCTACTCCTGGTTCTCCTACTAAACAAGGATTGTTTTTTGTTCTTCTACTTAATACTTGAATAACTCTTTCAATTTCTTTATCTCTTCCAATTATAGGGTCAAATTTTTGTTCAGTAGCCATAGCTGTTAAATCACGGCTAAATTGGTCTAAGGTAGGTGTATCACTATTACTAACTTTTGATGCTACTTTGTTATTAATAGTAATGCCTCCTTGTCCTTTATTAGATTCTCCTAACATTGCCATTATATCATCATAAATATTTTGAGGATTAATTCCCATACTTATAAGTAATTTTACTGCAATAGAGTCTTGCTCTCTTAAAAGAGCTAAAAGTAAATGTTCGGTACCAATATAACCTGTACCCATCTTTAATGCTTCCCTAAAGCTCATTTCCAAAATCCTTTTAGCTCTAGGAGTAAAATCTTGGGGTTCTGCTATTGATATATCCCCACTACCAATTACAGCTTTTAGTTTATTAATAATATCTTCTTCAGATACCCCTTGATTTTTTAATGCTTTTGCTGCAACACTTTCTTCAACTCTAATTAAGCCTAAAAGTATATGCTCAGTACCTACATATCCATGCCCTAATTGTGCAGCTACCTGTTGAGAGGCTTGAAGAGCTTCTTGTGCCCGTTTTGTAAATTTCCCCATCATAATACATTCCTCCTTTTATCATATGTAGTTAAACTGTTCTCTAATAAAAGAAGCTCGCTTTTCATCTATTTCTTGGTTGTTTAAATCCAAACCTATCTTTTTTTGTAAATTTCCAGGTTGGATATTCATTACTAATCCATATATATTAATTTTTGCTTTTGGTTCATTAAGGATTCCCATTTCATAACCCATTTTTATATCTGATAAATAAGTCATAGCTTCTTTAGTAGTTAAGACTTTTGCATATTTTATAATCCCGTAAGACCTATAAATCTTATCTACAAATTCTATTTTTCTATCTTTTAAAATTCTTTCTCTAATAGTTTTTTCTTGTTCTACAATTTGCATAGTCACAGTATCTAAGTTATCAATTATTTCACTTTCAGACTGTCCTAAAGTTATTTGATTAGAAATTTGATAATAGCTTCCTTCAGCTTTTGTGCCTTCACCATATAAACCTCTTACTGTAAAGCCCAGTTTCCCTATGGCCTGAAGTATATTTTGAAGCTGACCAGACCATTCTAAGGCCGGAAGATGAAGCATATATGATGCTCTCATGCCCGTTCCTACATTAGTCGGGCAAGAAGTTAAATAACCTAAAGCTTCATCAAAAGCATATTCTATGGATTCTTCTAAGACATTATCAATCTTATCGGCTAAATCCCAAGCTTTGTATAAATTCATTCCTGCTGCCATAGATTGAATTCTAAGATGGTCTTCTTCATTAACCATTATACTTATAGATTCATCATTTCTAACCAAAACACCACAAGGAGATGTCTTTCTGACTAACTCAGGACTTATAACATGGCTTTCCATCATAGCTCTCTTATTTACAAGCTTATTATTAAAAACTGACATATATTCAAATTCTCTAGATAAAACAGTATTTCCTTCTAGAAGTATTTTTTTTGTTTCTTCTATCATTTTTTCAGCTTGAGGTAAAGACAATTTTACAGAGAAAGGATATTTTTTGTAGTTTCTTGCTAAGCGGATTCTACTAGAAACTACAATATCAGTATCTAAACTATCTTCATACCATTTTTTCATTTTCTCCCCCCTGTTCCATGCTACGAATTCTATCTCTAAGCTGAGCTGCTCTTTCAAACTCCTCCAATCTTATTGCTTCCTTTAATTCTTTCTTAAGCTGCTCTAATTCTCTTTTAAATTTCAATTCATCAGCAGCACTGCTAGGAAGCTTTCCTATATGTTCATTTATTCCATGTATGTTTTTTATTATAGGCATAAGCCGGCTTTTAAAAGCAGTATAACACTCTGAACAGCCAAAACGACCTATCTTGGAAAACTCATCATAGGTCATCTTGCAAGAGGGACATTGCAATAGTGCTGTTTTGTCAGTAGCTCCTTTTGAAGGAGACTTGCCCATTAAAGGCATATCTAATAAGCCCGTTAAAAAATCCTGGAAAGAAATCGGGGTATTAAAATGTATAGATTCTGTTTCTTTTGCACATTGTTCGCATAAATAGTGCTCTACTTTTTCACCGTTATTTATATGTGTAACATGTACAGATGCAGTATTTTTTTTACAACGTTCACATAACATATTATCCCCCTTTTCTTAATGATATCCTTTATCTAGTATAGATTTTACATCTTAGCTATATATATTATTCATAATTATAATATTATCTATATAGTTTTTTAGTAAAAAACAAGACCTTGAAGGTCTATTATAATAGAAATTAAAATAATTGTCCGCAAGAAATGCATTTTTTTGCCTCAGGATTATTTCCTGTTTGACAATTGGAACAAAACTTTAATAGCAAATAACCGTCCTTTCCAAGTTCAGGTTCAGGTACTGGCTCATCTACAACAGTGTTATCTATAGTAGTTTCCTCTAAATCATAAGCAGCAATATCATTATTTTCTATATCTTTGTTATCTGTTTCCTTTAAATAATTAGATTTATTTTTTAGCTTATTTACTATTTTAATTTGCTTTTTTATTTGATTACAAATATTATCAATTTCATTAATTTGGTTTCTTTTACCCACATGAATATTATATGAAATCTTACCTAATTCCTCATATAATTTACTAAGCTTTTTTGATTCATTATGAAATTGCTTCTTTAATTTAATATTGTCAATACCGTCTTTTGTCTTCTTACCAATGAAAAGAGTCGCATTTTCCATGTTTTTAACTATTTCTTTAATATAACTCATAGCTTTCTCCTTTATAATAGTGTTCTGCCGCATGATAAACAAAACTTATCTTCTATTTGATTTTCTGCCTTACAATTAGGGCATATTTTTATTTCAAGTTCAGGAATACCTTCTTCTTTTTCGTTAACCAGTGTTGAAGCTTTTTGCTCTTCTTTTGTTTCACCAGTCATAGCTGAACCACATTTAGGACAAAATTTAGCTTTATTATCAACTTCTTTTCCACATTGAATGCAAACTCTAACCTTCTTAATTTCTTCCATTTTCTTTTGGAGTTCTTCAATTTTTTCTTCAACTTCTTTTATTTCAAGATACTTTTCGTCAAAAAACTTGCCTAATGAACCTCCATATTGATAAATCTCATGAACTTTTTTGCCTATTTCGTAGTAAAGTTTTTTTAAATTATCTTGTTCTTTTCCAAGATCTACATTAATCTTTGTTGTTTGATACAATTCTCCTGTCCCATCTTTTACAGTTTTTACGGCTTTAGCTAACTTACTTCTCCAATCATCAAGAGGCATCTTTTCACCTTCTTATATTTATATATTTTATTACTATTCTAGCACATTGTTAAATGATGGTAAATAGTTAGTAACACAGATTTCATTCTCAATTAATATTTATTATTAATTATATTATATCATAATAACTCGATATTGCAATATTGCATAATTAATTTATGAAGAAACATAATAAAAACCATATTACATAATGTAATACGGTTTTTATTTAAAAAAGTTTATTTGTTTTTATTGTGGAGTATACATTCCATGCTGATACATATAGTTAAAAATCCCTTCTCCATGCTCTTGTTCTTCTTTTTCAATATGATTTAATACTTGACGGATACTAGGATCTTTAAACTCAAAAACAGCAGTATTATATGTTCCTGCCACATACTTTTCAGTCATGAGCATATGTTGACAAAGGACTGCATCTTCTTGATTGTAATTTTGACTTTGGCTGCCAGACTGATTGTTACTTTGCCCCATAGTCATACTTTGACTGCTTTGTCCCCCTTGTTGGCTCTGAGACGAAGACATTTGAGGTACTTGTCCATTTAGAATTTGGTTAATTGTATTTAAATGTTCTTGTTCTTTTGATGCATAATTATTAAATAATTGTTTTAGTTGGGGATCTTTAGCCTGGTTAGCATATTCCTTGTACTGTTTAATACATACTTCTTCATGGCTTTTTTGATCTTCTAAAAGCATTCTTTCTTTTTGTGTTAATTGAACCGTCAAATCAAACGCCTCCTATTATAATATTTGCCCTTTTTATTATCTCCATAAAAGTATTAATTATGTAAGCAAAATTAAAATCCCTTATTTAATCACGGATACATCCCCCCTATGAATATATATATTATATATTCAAAAAGGAGGAAATTATATGAATAAGAAAAAAACCTGTATTCTAATCCTGCTTATAATAATTATGGCTAGTGCATTTTTTTCAGGATGTAGTAAAGAAGAACTAACAGTTGTAAGACTCAACGAAGTTGTTCACTCCGTATTTTATGCTCCTCAATATGTGGCAATAGAAAAAGGATTTTTTGAAGAAGAAGGTCTAAAAATTGAGCTTACATCAGGCTGGGGTGCTGATAAATCCATGACAGCACTTATTTCTGGAGATGCTGATATTGGAATGATGGGAACAGAAGCAGCAATATATGTTTACAATCAAGGAAAGGAAAATTATGGAGTAGTCTTTGCGCAACAAACTCAAAGAGCAGGAAACTTTCTAGTAAGCCGTGAAGATGAAAAGGATTTCCAATGGACTGACTTAAAAGGTAAAACTGTAATAGGGGGGCGGCCAGGTGGAATGCCTCAAATGGTGTTTGAGTATATTTTAAAACAAAATGGCTTAAAGCCTTTTGAAGATGTTGAGATTATCACTAATTTGCAATTTACTGCAACAGCAGGAGCCTTTGCTAGTGGAACAGGAGATTATTCTATAGAATTTGAACCTACCGCTTCTACTCTCGAAGTGCAAAATAATGGTTATGTTGTTGCTTCTTTAGGAACTGCCAGTGGAAAAGTACCTTACACTGTTTTTATGGCATCAAAAGAATATATTGAAAACAATCCTGAAATAATACAAAAGTTTACTAATGCCTTTTATAAAGCTCAAGTATGGGTTAAAGAACACTCTCCTGAAGAGATTGCAGAAGTTATTCATCCACAATTTAAAGAAACAGATAAAGAACTCTTAGTTAAAATTATTAAAAGATACAAAGACCAGGATACTTGGTGTGAAACACCTATAATGGAAGAAGAATCACTTACACTGCTTCAAGATATACTAGAAAGTGCCGGGGAATTAGAAAAAAGAGTTCCCTATGATGAGATTGTAACAAGAGAATTTGCAGAAAAAGCTATTGGAAAATAAGCTAAAGGTAAGCCTATATAGAATAAAAAACATGGTCATAGACCATGTTTTTTAAATATTAGTTTTTTAAAGACCTTGCAATTTCTGCACCAAATTCTTCGCATTCTTTTATTGCTTTTTCATCTGGTGTCCATAAAATTCTTTTCCCTTCGTTGATTAACTCAAAACCGCTATCTTTTAGAGTATTAGAAATAATTTTTACAGCTTGTCCTCCCCAACCATAACTTCCAAAAGCTGCTGCTTTTTTATTTTTGAAAGCTAAACCTTTTATCATTTCTAAAATGCCAGCAACAGAAGAAAGGATTCCATTGTTAATTGTTGATGAACCTACTAATATCGCTTTTGACTTAAATACTTCTGTAATAACGTCATTATTATCTGTTCTTGCTACATTAAATAGTTTTATAACAACTTCATTATCAACAGCTTGAATTCCTCTTTTAATTGCTTCTGCCATTTTTTTAGTATTATCCCACATAGTATCATATAAAATGCTTATTTGATTTTCTTGATAATTATCTGCCCATTTTAAGTATTGTTCAACTATTTGGACCGGATTATCCCTCCATATAACTCCATGGCTTGTACAAATCATATTAAGAGGCAGGTTAAAGCTTAAAACTTCCTTTATCTTATCTATTACAAGGGAACTAAAAGGAGTTAATATATTTGCATAATATTTTATAGCTTCTTGATAAAGTTCACATTGGTCCACTAAGTCATTGTAAACTTGTTCTGTTGCAAAATGCTGACCAAAAGCATCATTACTAAATAAAATATTTTCTCCTGTAAGATAGGTAAACATACTATCAGGCCAATGAAGCATTCTGGCTTCTATAAAAATCAATTCTTTTTTTCCTAAACTTAGTTTATCTCCAGTTTTTACAACATTAAAATTCCAGTCTTTATGGTATTGACCTTTTATGGAAGTTGTACCATTTTTAGTGCAATAAATAGGAGTATCAGGTATTTCATTCATAAGTTTAAGCAATGCACCACTATGGTCTACTTCACCATGATTAATAATAATATAGTCAATTTCTTTTAAGTCGATTTCTTTTTTTAGTTCTTCTACAAATTCTTCATCAAAAGGACTCCACACTGTGTCTATAAGTGCAGTTTTTTCATCTCTAACAAGATAAGAATTGTAAGAAGAACCTCTGTGAGTTGAATATTCTTCTCCATGAAAAGTACGAAGTTCCCAATCTCTTTTTCCAACCCAAGTAACACTATCAGTAATTTTTACCCCCATAATACTTCCTCCTCCATTTCATAATATACTTTTTATTCAAGAAAAACTTTGATGTTTATATTAAATATTCTTGAACAAATTTTTAAAGAATTATTTTTTTAAAATATCTTATTGATTTTACATACATTAGTATTAATACAATTTTACTTTCTATTCAATTATATATTGACAAAGTTCTTAATCCGTTATAAAATGGTTGAAATTTATCAAAGCTAAAGATTAAATATTTTTAACTTTATAATTAATATTAATAGAAAGGAAATACGATATGAGTTTCAATTATATCAGAAAAATACCCTCAGCGGAAGAAATTATTAACGAACTTCCTTTCCCAAAAGAATTGGCTGTTCTCAAACAAAATAGAGACGAAGAAATAAAGGCTGTATTTGAAAGAAAAAGTGATAAGTTTATTCTTATTATTGGTCCTTGCTCAGCCCATGATGAAGATGCAGTCTGCGATTATATATATCGTCTTGCCAAAGTTCAAGAAAAAGTAAAAGATAATATTATAATTATTCCAAGAATCTATACAAACAAACCAAGAACAACTGGTGACGGCTATAAGGGTATGCTTCATCAACCTGACCCTAACGAAAAACCAAATATCCTGGAAGGCTTAAAAGCTATTAGAAAGATGCATATACGAGCAATTTCAGAATCTCACTTAACACCTGCAGACGAAATGCTTTATCCTGAAAACTACACTTACCTTCAAGATATATTAAGCTATGTGGCAATAGGAGCAAGGTCTGTAGAAAATCAACAACACCGTTTAACTGTAAGTGGCATGGATATACCAGTGGGTATGAAAAACCCTACTAGTGGTGATACTTCGGTTATGCTAAATTCTATCTATGCAGCTCAACACGGCCACACATTTCTTTATCAAGGCTGGGAAGTAAGTACCACAGGAAATTCTCTTGCCCACGCAATACTAAGGGGTGCCGTAAATCATTACGGTACGAATATTCCTAACTATCATTACGAAGATATGATGAACTTATCAAAAGATTATGAGGAACGCTCTCTTATAAATCCTGCAATTATAGTTGATACCAATCATGCTAACTCCATGAAAAGATATAAAGAACAACCCCGTATAGTTAAAGAAATACTTCATAGCAGGAAAATATCCTTAAGATTAAAAAATATAGTTAAAGGATTAATGATTGAAAGCTATATTGAAGAAGGAAACCAACCAGCTGATGGAAAGATATATGGAAAGTCTATAACTGACCCATGCCTGGGATGGGAAGAATCTGAAAAATTAATCTATTATATAGCTGAAAACATATAAAAAAGTAGGAACTTACCGTTCCTACTTTTATTATGAAAGAATATATAATATATTGGAAGACAAACTTTAATCTAATGGAATATTTCTATACTCCTATCCAGAATTCCCGTAAGGTATGCTAAAAGTATTCCATAATTTGTTATCTTAATATTGTTTTCTTTACAAATTTTAATTCTTGTTTTCATTTCTTTTTCATTCATCATGCAGCCTCCACAATGAATGATTAAATCATATCCCTTTAAATCCTCTGGAAAGTCATGACCTGTTGTAAATTCAAATTCCAAGCTCTTAGCAATCTTTTCTTGAAGCATAAATGGGATCTTTACTTTTCCAATATCCTCATGGGAACTGCTATGACTACAACTTTCTGCAATTAAAATTTTAGCATTTTCTTTTAGCTCATTAATTGATGAAATTCCTTCTAAAAAGATTTCTAGTTCTCCTTTATATCTTGCAAATAAAATAGAAAAACTAGTAAGTTTAATGTCTTTTGGCACTAGCTTGTCAACTTTTTTAAATATTTGTGAATCAGTTATAACTAAATCTATGTTTTTTAAATCATCTAAGGCTTCTTCTAATTCTGTATCTCTTACAACACAAGCTTTTATTCCATTATCTAAACAATCTCTAATCACTTGAACTTGTGGAAGTATAATCCTTCCCTTAGGAGCTTCAGAATCAATAGCTACAACTAAAAGAACTGTACCATTATAAGGCACTAAATCTCCTAATAAAGTTTTTTCGCTTTCTTGACTTTTTAACTTACTAATTAATTCACTTCTTAACTGAATAATACTTTCCTCATCATTAACAGATACAAAAATGGCATCCTTATACTTTTCTTTAATTAGTTTAAGCTTATCTTTAGAAATTGCGTCTACCTTATTAATAATTAAAGAATGTGGAATGTGAAACTTTTTAAATTCATCTGCCATTTCTTTATAAGCAAGTTCATCCAAATCATTAGCATCCATGATATAAAGAGCAAAATCTGCTCTTTGAAGCATTTTAAGACTTTGTTTTATTCTTAATTCTCCAAGTTCAGTTTTATCATCAAGTCCTGCTGTGTCAATTAAAGTAATAGGCCCAAAAGAAATTAACTCCATAGACTTAATAATTGGGTCTGTTGTAGTTCCTTTTATTGAGGATACAATAGAAAGATCTTGACCAATGATTGCATTAAATATTGAAGACTTGCCTGAATTGGTTTTCCCATATAATACAATGTGTTTTCTGTTAGCTCTTGGTGTTTGATTCATACAATCCCCCTAAAGCAAGTTCTTTATTGTACATCACATGATCTCCCCTTGAAGAATCCAAAGTAAAACCAGTCTTTTTAATTCTATTTTCTATACACATTCTACATTCAGCAGCCTCATCACCAGTACATATTTTACCATCATATAATGAATACTTTTCTCTTACATCAATAGGAGATAAATTAGGCATGACTACATTAGCTCCAGCTTTTAAAGCCTCTTCCCTTCCCATAGGATCTATAGTTCCTAATGCAGTTGTAGCTGGCAAAAGCACTTTAGGCAGCAAAAGCCTAATGATGGCAAGTAATATTGTAGTCAATTCCAAGCTTCCAGCTTTTTCATCCTTTAACAAAGTATCCTTATGAGGTATAAAAGGGCCTACCCCTATCATATGAGGATCAAATTCTTTTAAAAATCTTAAATCCTTAACATAATGTTCGTAAGTCTGATTTGGCAATCCTATCATAAAGCCAGCGCCTACTTGATATCCTATTTCTTTTAAATTTTTAAGGCAATTCATTCTATTTTCAAAGGAAGCTCTAGGGTGTATACTTTCAAATAAGTCTTTGTCAGCTGTTTCATGTCTTAAAAGATATCTGTCTGCTCCTGCCTCAAAATATCGTTTATAAGAATCATAAGATTTTTCCCCTATGGAAAGGGTAATTGCACAATCTGGATATTTATTTTTAATCTCATATATTATTTCAACTATTTTTTCATCTGTATAATATTTGTCTTCTCCACCTTGAAGTACAAAAGTCCTATAACCTAGACTATATCCTATCTCACAACATTTGAGAATTTGCTCAAGAGTTAGTCTGTACCTTTTAGCGTATTTATTTCCTGACTGAATACCACAATATATGCAATTTTTGCTACAATAATTGGTAAACTCAATCAGGCCTCTTAGATAAACTTTATCTCCGTAATATAACTTTCTTGTATCTAAGGCCTTGCTTTTAAGATAAGCAATATCCTCCTTATCCATTACTTTAAGAAGTTCAAGTAATTTATCATCTTCAAGATTATTATATTTATATAAGTCATCTATTAATTTTTTCATCTTTGCTATCTTCCTTAATTTAATTATTTTCTTCCCATTCTAACATTATCTTTTTAGCTTCTTTTCTTTGTTTTTCAAATTCATCTTTTAAATCTTTTTTATCTACGTCAATAGGATCGTGTACATATACATTTATATTATTAAAAAGAAGAGGAACTATAAATTTATCCCATCTATTATTTAATACTATTTTCTTTTTAACATTAATAGATATAGGTACTACTCTTCTTTTTGTAAAAAGCGCAACTGCAAAGGGGAATACTTTAGGTTCATGCAAAGGTCCTAAAGGACCATCAAAAGTAATAGCAACACTAGCTTTAGCCTCATCTTTAATTATTTTTCTAATTAACAAAAAGTAGTTTCCTCCCTTTGATTCATCAGGAACCCGGATAGGTATATATCCAAAGTTTTTACATATATTTGATATATAACCTCCCCTACGATTTTCAGTAGTAATAACACATAACTTTTCTCCCCTTATGAGAGGATAAAAACAATAACTGCAGCCATGCCAAAAAGAAAAAACAAACTTTTCTTTGTAGTCTGATTTAAAAAATTCAGCGTTACCATCTATTTTTATTTTGCTAGTTTTGTAAACTAATTTAATGTAGGATATAAAGATTAAACTAATGATGTTTTGAATTAAAGTGTTAATGATTGTAATCTCCTCCTAATTTTGTCGCATTCTTGTCAAAAGCAATCATTTCTTCATTAATCTTTAAATTATTATAATACAATTTTTCTGCTTTTTTTGCCATATTATCAATTGAAAATTCTTTTGAAAAATCATATGCATTCTGGCTCATCATATCTCTAAGTTCATTATCTTCTATTAATTGAATGACCTTTTCTCCCCAATCTGTGACATCTTCTTTAGTTTTAAATCCATTTTCTCCATCAATAATCATGTCATCAGTTCCACTGGAACGGACTGCAACAACAGGACACTTTCCTGCCATAGATTCTAAAAGTACCATCCCTTGTGTTTCAGAGCGGGATGCAAAAACAAAGATATCCGATGCCCTATAATAATTAATAATTTCTTTAGGTTCAACCGTTCCTATTAATAATACAATATTATCAAGATTATATCCATCAATAATCTCTTGTAAATGTTGCCTTTCAGGACCATCACCAATAATAAGGCACTTAAATTTCTTGTTAGTATTTTCCTTTACGTATTTTAATCCTTCAATAAGGAAAGATAAATTTTTCTCTTTAGTCAGTCTTGATACTGAACATAATAAAAGTTCATCATCGGAAACAAATTGCTTTCGCACATTATCTACTTTATTTAAATCAACATTTTCGTATAATTCAAATTCAATACCTGTTGGTAAAACTACAACAGGCTTTATAACACCAATATTTTTTAGATAATCTTTTGCACTTTCAGTAGGAGCAATAATTGAACTGCAATCTTGGGCAAATTTTTTAATAATTTTATGAGGTATAGTGCTTTTAAAGAATTCACTTCCTAAGGGTATATTATGAGCATATTTTTCATATCTCGTATGATATGTAAATATTACTGGCAAGTTATACTTTTTACCCAATTTAACTCCTTTATGACCAATTCCAAAAGGATGATGGACATGGATTATATCAATATTTTTTTTAACAAATTCTTTTTCTATTTCCTTTTGAAAAACATTTACAATAGGAAAATCAAATTGGTCTGTTTCATAAAAGGTAATAAGTTTACATCGGATAACACTTTCGTCATCATTATATTCTTGAGGATATTCAGGGGCAAATATATAAACATTATGACCAAGCTTCCTAAGTCCTCTTGAAAGTCTTTCGATTGAAATTGGTACTCCACCTACAAAGGGAAAATAATTATTTGTAAACATAGCAATATTTAACTTAAGGTTTTGATAACTTTCATCAAGAGAAAGATCAAAATCTGTATAATAATCAACTTCTTTAGTAAATTTCATGTAAACAAATAAAGCTATAGCATATATTATATTTATTGTAATCATTATATTAACAATATTAATTTTAAATAAAGAATAGACATAAAAAGCCTTGCTTGATAAGGACTCCCAAATACCAGTAATTTTTTGTTCATCAAACCTTTTTAATTCAAATACAACATCTTCAGAAGAAATATTTACTTTTATATAATGGTAATAACTATTTTGATTGTCCAATATAAGCGGACCACCAGCTCCGCCAGTAATATAATATGAAACTCCATTAATTACCTTATTATCATATATTCCTATATTGGATGCAAAAACTGCTGTAACATTTTTCTTTGAAAAAGTATCAATTAAAAAGTTGCAATATTCTTTATCCTCTATATATAGGCCTTTAATTTCTGATTCATCAATATTGTCTGGTTTATAAAGAGGCTTATTCATAAAAACAAATCTATTCTTATAATTGCTTCCTTTATCTAGTTCTTCTAATAACCAATCTTTTTGCCATTCCATTGAAGTGTTACCCGTAGTATCCATAAAAATAAAATAACTATCTTCTGTAGCAAAAGAAAAATAAAGAGGTCCAAAATGCTTATAGTAACAAATAGCACCTTCTTCAGATACTTCTCCTTCTCCTACAGCAGTAATAAATGGGACATCTATCTTACTAATAGATTTGTTTAAAATTCTATACTTATTTTTAGAACCATCTGCTAAAGCATTACCTGTTGAAATAATAAAGTCTAATTCTTCATTATTAAGCATGTCTATATGTTTTTTATCAAATAATTCAACGGAGCTTTTTATATTCCCTAACACTGCAAAGCTTATATCTTGCTTTTCTTTAGATATTTCCTGTATCTTTTTTATGTTATTATAATTTAACGAGTGAAAGTTTAATCCAATGTAATAAGTATACAATTTATAGAATATAAGTATCAGCAGCACAAATAAACTAGACCACAAATAGATCTTTTTTCTCTGCCTATTTTTCATTTTTAAAGCCTCCCAAAACACCAATTATTTATTGTTCGTTTTGATTGCTCTATCTTCATATAATACTCTAATAAATCAATTAATACAAGAAGCTAGCACTTTATCAACTTATTATCTATTTTAATATTGATTATCTCAAATTACAATATAGCAAAAATTATAAAAATTAAATAAAACTGTAAGCTTGCTAATAAAAAACATTATTTTATAAAAAGTTTAATAATTATATTTTTTACTTTTCATATACATTAATATATACTAATATGTAATGAGAAATTATTTATATGTGCCTTATACACAACATTTTATCTTACTAGAAAAGGAGATTTGTATGAACTTTCAAACAGTATTTAATCAAATATTAATTTTATTCTTATTATTACTTGTTGGATACTGGGCTAAAAAAATAAAAATCTTTGATGATTCTACTATAAAAGGAATGACCAGTATTTTAGTTAAACTTTCCCTTCCTGCATTAATTATCGGCTCTTTAGTTAAGGAAGAAGCAAGTCCACAAATCATATTAGAAAGTGGTTTGATATTAGTTATATCTTTGATAGTATATTTTTTATCGTTTATTATTGCTATAATTATTCCAAAAATCATCGGATCAAAAGAAGATGAAATAGGTGTTTTTGAATTTGCTTTAGTATTTTCTAATGTAGGATTTATGGGATATCCCGTTGTACAAGCAATATTTGGAGATGAAGCACTTTTTTATGTGTCTTTTTATAATCTTCCTTTTAATCTTTTTGTTTTTACAATAGGAATTTGGATGCTTAAAAGAGGAAATATGGCTCAAAAAAATAGAAATTGGAAGCTATTGATAAATACTGGAACTGTATCCGTAATTGTTGGCTTTATATTATTTGTTTTTTCAGTTCCTATACCCTATGCTTTAGAAGGAACTATGGACTTACTAGCTTCTATAACAACTCCTTTATCTATGCTTATTATTGGTGGTCTATTAGCTAATAGTGAAACAAAGCAAATCTTTTCAAACTGGAGAGTATATGTAATTAGTTTTGCAAGATTAATAATAATTCCAATAATTATATATGGTTTATTATCAGCTTTTATTAATCATAAGTATCTTCTTGGAGTTCCTGTAATTATAGGTGCAATGCCAGCTGCAGGCAATACAGCAATTTTAGCTTCAGAATATGATGCAAATAGTGAACTAGCATCTAGAATAGTATTTATTTCTACTTTATTTTCAGTGCTAACTATTCCTCTTATTGCATTATTAATTATTTAAAACTCACATTAACTAATTAAATTATTGCAAAAAAAATTCACTTTTATAGTGAATTTTTTTATAAAATTATTCTCTCCATTTTAAAAAACGCCTTTCTAATAATAAAACAGTTTTATATAATAAGGCAGCTAGTAAAGCCAATATAACTATACTTAACATTACCCAATCCAATTTAAAAATTTGACTTCCATATATAATTAGATAACCTAAGCCTGCCTGAGCAACTAAAAACTCACCTACCATTACTCCAACAAGGGATAGACCTACATTTACTTTTAGTGCATTTATAATCGTTGGGACATTGGCAGGAATCATAACCATCCTTAAAACATCTTTTTTACTTCCTCCAAAAGTTTCAATCAATTTAATCTTATCCTGATCTACTTCTAGAAAGCCATTTAATACTGTTAAGGTAGTTACTACTATAGACATAAGAACTGCTGTAAAAAGAATTGACTTCATATTATTCCCTATCCAAACTATAAGAATTGGAGCTAGAGCAGTTTTAGGAAGACTATTAATAATTACAAGATAAGGATCTGATACTCTTAAAATAAAATTATTCCACCATAGTAATACTGCTATAGATGTACCAAGCAAAGTACTAAGCAAAAATCCCACAACAGTTTCAAAAAGACTAATACCTGTATGAATAAAAATGCTGCCGTCTAATATCATCTCCCATAAAGTCTTTAATATTTTAGTAGGTTGACTAAATATAAAAGAATCAATCCAAGCTAAATTTGCAGCAATTTCCCACAATAACAATATAGATAGTAAAATTAATATTTGAGTAATTTTTATGATTCTTTCCCTTCTTTTCATATTGTTTAAGTATTTTAAATGATCATTAGAAACATTAATATTGTTCATTTTCATGGGACTTCAGCTCCTTCCAGATGGTGTTAAAATACTCTCTAAATTCGGGAGCTTCTCTTGATTTAAAGGGAGTCCTATTATCAATTGATAATTCTATTTTATGACTGCTTTTAATCCTGCCTGGTCTTTTTGTTAACACTATAACTTTGTCAGCCATACTTATTGCTTCTGCTATATCATGACTAACTAATATTGCGGTTTTGTTTTCCCTTTTGATTATTCTTCCAATTTCATCTGAAACAATTAATCTAGTTTGATAATCAAGGGCAGAAAAAGGTTCATCTAATAATAAAATCTCTGGCTTAATAGCAAGGGTTCTAATTAATGCTACCCTTTGTCTCATTCCTCCTGATAATTCAGATGGAAATCGATTTTTAAAATCTCCTAAGCCATAAATATCTAATAGCTTATTGGCATAAGCTTTGTTCTCATCTGTTAATTTTTTTTGAATTTCAAGTCCCAAATAGACATTACTAAGAATAGAACGCCATTCAAACAAATGGTCCTTTTGAAGCATATAGCCTATTTTAGAAGAAGTTCCTGTTACGGGACTGCCAAAAACCAACAATTCTCCATATGAAGGTTTAATAAGTCCTGCAATAAGTGACAATATTGTAGATTTGCCACAGCCACTAGGACCTACAATGCTTATAAAATCCCCTTGGTTAATGGTAAGATTGAGATCTTCTAATGCTTTTGTTTCTCCCGAAGGCGTATGATAAGTTTTTGCAACAGATCTTAATTCTACAATAGGAGCCATAAATCAGCCTCCTTAAAATAAGTGCTTTCAATAATTAGTATATTAAAATATGCGATTAAATGTGACAAATTACGAAATAAATAAAGCTGTCTTTACTACAAATATGTAAATAAAGACAGCTTTTAAGCTAATTTACTAGATTTCTAAGTTTTCATTTTTATCAATTATAGCTGCAGCAGTTGATGCAATTTCTTCTGATTGAGAAGTAATTTCCTGAGTACTAGCTGCAATACTTTGGATTGCTTCATTTATTTCTTCCATCTTAGTTAAAAATGCTTGAGACATGCCAATAATTTTTTCTAAGTTTGGTAAAGTAGAAGTATTATTTATTTGTGCTGTTTCTGCTGATAATTTTGTTTGTTCTGCAAGTTTTCTTACCTCTTCTGCAACAACTGCAAAACCTCTTCCTTGTTCACCAGCTCTGGCAGATTCTATTGAAGCATTTAAAGCTAATAAGTTTGTTTGTTCTGATATACTAACAATAACTTGAGTTGTTTCAACATATTTATTTATGTTTTTGTTAATCAAATCAACAATATCTCTTAATTCATGAACTTGATCAACTACACCATTTGTCTCATTGCTAATTTTGTCCAATACTTTTGCTGTCTCTTCACTAGCTTTTGTAACCTGTTCTAGTGCCAATGATATAGCTTCTACGTCCCTTCTTAAGTCATCACTGGCCTTTCTTCTTTCTTCACTCATAGCATATACTCTACTAAACATTTCCTCAATTTCATTATTCTTTTCTTGAATTTGTGCTTTCTCAATTTCTACTAGCTTTTTATTATAATGAATACAATTATCCTCATAATTATTCCCTTTGGCAATTGCAATTGCCATATCCAAACAAGAATCATAACCACAAACTGTACAATTTATCTCTCTATCCTCTTCTTCAGTCTTCAAAAGTTTTATAAAGGCAGATTCTATATCTTTTTCACTAACTTCATGAGGATTTATAAATTTACTGCTATATTTTCTTTCAAAATCTACTGCTTTTAATTTTTTATCAAAGTCTTTAAATAATTCGTATCTCTTTTTTATGCTTCCCTTTTTACCTTTAATACTTTTCATCTTTTTATGATAAAGCACTAAATCTACGTCATCAACTGTCGGTTCTTTTGTTGTTCCGGTTCCAAAGTTACAACCGTGGCTACAGTTTAAAATATCTACAAGAGTAGGTAATTCTTTTGACTGATCTACACGATGAACATATTCTCTTAAATATTTGTAAGCTTCCTTCTGTCCTTCTATTTGACGAATCCATCCCTGACCTTTTAAATGGAATTCTACATTTTCCCTAAGCCCTCCATGTCTTGGGAAAATCGCCCCTAGTTCTCCTTCTATTCCATCAAAATCATAAACCGGATAATCAGAAAGTTTAATCTGATTTTGTCTAAGATATTCTAAAAGTTTTTTAAAGGTAACATTATACTGTATTAGATTATCTGTATTTGGATCATCAATTTCATTCTTTTTTGCAATACAAGGAGAAATAAAAGCAAAAGAATCATTAATTTTTTTATATTTTCTCATATAGATTGCCGTACACATCATAGGACTATGTACTGGAGCCAACTTTTCTAATAATTCTGGTTTATATTTTTCTATGTAGTTAACTACTGCAGGACAAGGTTGTGAAATAGTACCTGTTAGTTTTCTTTCTTTAATATATTTAAGATAAGCCCATGTAGTAATATCTGCTCCATAGGAAGTATCATATATAAAATTAACACCTAAATTTTTAAAATAACCAAATAAATTCTTATAATCATGAATAAAATTCGTTCTTATCGATGGAGCTACAATTAATGAAATGCTCTTTCCATTTTTTAAATCATAAAAAAACTTATTGGTATCATCATAATAATCTCTAGCATCATGCATACATGCTTCGAGACAATTCCCGCAGACAATACATTTTTCTCCATTAACATGAATTGTATTCCTTCCGTTTTCCTCAACTGCCTGATTAGCATCAGGAATTGGACAAAAGGCAATACATCGATTACAACCGATACAATTGTCATTTGTGAAAATCATAGAATTAATACTCATATACATGTCCTCCTATAATTTATAATGCTAGAATAATTATAGTCTTAATAACTTTTTGGCATTCCCCCCTAAAATATCAAATTTTTCCTCCTCAGTTAATGGAAGACTTTGAATAAATTCAACCTCCTCGCTTTGATTTCCCCAAGGCGAATCCGTACCAAATAATATTTTATTTGTACCATGTTCTTTTATATATTTAGTCATTAATGAGGGCTTAAGAATATGTGAAGTATAAGAAGTATCAAAATAAACTTCTTCTCCTAATAAGTATTTTTCTACGTCATCCCAACAATCATATCCACCCATATGAGCAGCAATAATTGTAGCACCTCTAAAAATATTAATTACATTTCTTAATCTTTTAGGTGTACAATGACAAGGTTTTGGTAAACCTATATCTATTCCTGCATGAAATAAAATAATCAAATTGTTATTAAATATTTCCTCATATATCTTAAACAAATTAGGATCATCAACATAAAAGTTTTGATAATCAGGGTGAAATTTTATGCCTTTTATACCGATTGAAACTAATTTTCTTATTTCTTCTTTCCATTCTTTATATTCTGGATGGATTGTTCCAAAAGGAATAATATTGGAATCCTTTATAGTTGCTATCCATGAATTAATTACAGGGGTTTGTTTGGCTTTTGTTGCAATAGATTGAATAACACTTATATCTATACCACTATCTTTCATTGACCTTTTTAAGTTAGAAATGGTTCCATCAGTATATGCTGTAATATTTGCTTTTTTTGCCAAGATCGGAACTGCTTTCTTTGCTATATCGTCATCAAAACAATGGGCATGTATATCTATAATCAAGTCAAATTTCTCCTTTGTTTTTGTTAATAATTCTCTATCATTTATTCCAATGAAATCTGTTTATTTTCCAATTAAACCTACAAATTTACATGATTTTAATTAGTCTCATATTTCTATATTATCTTCTATTATTTTATACCTCTTGCTATAATCTGTCAAACAAATAATCCCCTTGAAGGGGGTTACTTTCTATGTACTATAATCCAAAACTTATCATTAAACTTTTATCTACCTTTTTCATCAAATCTTTATCTAAATGACATATTTTTTCTTTTAGTCTCTTTTTATCTATAGTCCTTATCTGCTCTAATAAAACTACAGAATCTTTTACTAAGGCATAAGAGCTCGAATCTATTTCAATATGAGTCGGTAGCTTTGCTTTATTAATTTGAGAAGTTATTGCAGCACATATTACAGTGGGGCTATATTTGTTACCAATATCATTTTGTACAATCAGTACTGGACGCACGCCTCCTTGTTCAGATCCGACTACAGGACTTAGGTCAGCATAAAAAACATCTCCTCGTTTAACCACCACATCTCTCACACTCCACTATTTGTTCAATAATCTTCTCAACCTCTCTTTCTGCTTCAAAACAAAACTTCGATAAATCCAAATTAATTTCTGCCATTTCTTGATATCCTTTTATCATGCTATCCTTAATTTGGCTTTTTGGATTAGAACATTTTTTATTTGTATTTTTTTCTTCATTAGAGGTCTTTCTAATTTTTATTATTTTATTCTTTTTGGACACTGCAAATCACTCCCTAGGCAAATGAGCCTTTTATACTCAATGGAAGATACTTTATTTGCAATTAAATTATTTAAATATTTAAGAATAAAAATTTATAAGCTAAATTAATAGAAGTATTTTCATATTGTATTTTTGCCAATGATATAATTTTTATGCAAAGCTTTTATTAATATAAACTATATTTTTATATATCTTTTTCTTCCGACTCATTAACATACTTAATCTTTTTAATTACTTCTTTATTTTCTATATAAACTCTAGGTATTCTCTTCCCAACCATACATACTACTTCGTAATTTATTGTTCCTATAATATCTGCTATTTCTTCAGCAGATATTACATTTTCTCCTTGTTGCCCAATTAAAACTACTTCACTTCCAATATCCACATCAGGAATATGGCTAACATCTACCATAAATTGATCCATACAGATGTTGCCTATAATAGGAGCGTAAATACCATTTATTAAAACTCTTCCTAAAGAGGATAATCTCCTAGAATAACCATCGGCATAACCTACAGGAATGGTTGCAACTTTTGTTTTTCTTGAAGTTATATATTTACGTCCATAACTAATTGGTGTTTTTTCTTCAACTTCTTTTATAAAAACTACTTGAGATTTTAAAGACATTGCTGGTTTTAAATGTATTTTTTCCTTATTAACTTCATTGGAAGGGTATAAGCCGTATATGATAATACCTGGTCGGATCAAATTAATATGCATTTTTTCATCAAGAATAAAACCAGCACTATTAGAGCAATGCTTAACAGGAAAATCTATTCCTGTCTTTTGAAGCTCTTTAATAAAATTATTAAAAATATTAAATTGTTGCTTGGTAAAAGAACAATCTTCCTCATCAGCAGAAGAAAAGTGAGTAAAAATTCCTTCAATATTTATATTAGGTAACTTGCTTATTTCTTTAATAATTCCAATGGATTCTTTAATGGGTTTAAAACCCACTCTGCCCATTCCTGTATCTATCTTTAAATGGATTTTTGCTTCTTTGTTTTGCATTGTAGCCGAATCTGAAATTGCCTTAGCCATTTCAAATGTAAATACTGTCTGAATAAAATCATACTTAACAATTTCACAAGCTTGCTCAACAGGTGTATAACCTAAAATATGAATAGGAATTTTAAATCCTTCTTTTCTAAGCTGCTTACCTTCATCTAAAATGGCCACTGCTAGCCGTTGTACTCCATTTTCTATCAAGAGTCTTGAAACTTCTATTGCTCCATGACCATAGGCATCTGCTTTCACAACAGCCATTATTTCTGTATCTTTTAAAATATTTTTTTGTATTTCTTTAATATTGTTTAATATTGCATCAAGATTGATTTCTGCAATTACGCGGTAATGCTCACTTGTCATTCGTGTTCCTCCCAAGATATCTTATTGACCACTATTAGACTTATTTATTTTAAAGACACTTTCATCTAAATTAACATTATACTTAAATTCATGGTATTCGACAATAATTCTTTCCTTTCTATCTTCATCATATATTACTAATTTTGTTGGATTAAGACTATTGTTTGAAATCCATAATTTCTCTGTAGAAAGATATTTCCCACCTTCAGGAATTACAGCTTCTAGAACAGTATAATCTTCATAATTACTACTAAAAACTTCTAACGCAACTTCTTCTGATTGAAAATAATTTTTTAAAAACACTCCTAAAAATATTTCATTAATAGTTTTTGATTGTGGTATTTCGTTTACAACTTCACCAAGAAGGCGGGGATTATATTGCATCACTTTTTCACCATCGTAAACTGTTGTTAAACCTTGTAAATTTTCAGGAGCAATTATTTCCATCCTATATTCCCCTGTCATTTTATAATATTGTTTTGTCTTGTAGGTGTTTTCTCCTTTATTAGATATATACGTTAGGTCAGCTATACAAGCATAAGAATCCATAGCCGTAAATTTTTCGTGAATTTTTTCTATTGGTGACTTTGCTTCTTGCTTAAAAGAACAGGATGCAAGAAAGCATCCTGCTATAAGTATGGTAACAAGAAGTAATTTTTTTATTATTGTCACCTAATCCCCCCAAAGTCTTTTATATAATTGTCTTTAACATATCGGCTCTGCTAACAATCCCGATTATTCTTCCTCCTTTGTCTACTACTGGTACACGATTTATATTTTTGTCAACCATTATGTTTGCAATTTCTTCAATAGTAGCATCTTCAGTGATTGTATAAACATCCCGCGTCATAATCTCTTCGGCAGTAATAAGAGATATTCTTTTTAATTCATCATCGTGCTTTTTTGCTCCTTCTGAAAATAATAGACTACCCAAAAACTCAACATATGCAGGAAAAGCAGATTCTTTTTCTTTAAAAACTAAGTCTTTTTCAGTTACAACTCCTATTACTTTATTTTCATCATCTACAACAGGAACTCCACTTATTTTGTTTTCAAACATTATTTTTGCTATATCTTTTACAAATACGTCTTTTTTAATGGCTAATACGTTTTTTTCCATGATATCTTTAGCCTTCATCTTTTACCTCCTAGTTTTCAAAATACATTTTTATTGCTTCTGATGTATAGCTGCATATATCTCCTGCTAACATGCCGTGATATCCTAATTCTTTTGCGGCTAAATCTCCTGCTTTACCATGTAAAAAAACTCCTAAAACTGCTGCCTTATAAGGATCCATATTTTGAGCAATCAGTCCAGAAATAATACCCGTTAACACATCCCCTGAACCAGCTACAGACATTCCGGAATTTCCCGTTGTATTAATATATATTTCTCCATTAGGATGTCCTATTATTGTTTTTGCATCTTTTAATACCAAAATTACATTCCATTCATGACAAAAATCTCTTACTATTTCAACAGGCTTTTCTAATATTTCTTCAGTTGTTTTACCAATTAGTCTTCCCATTTCTCCAGGATGGGGAGTTAATACTAAAGGCACTTTTACATTTTTTAGCATTTCAATATTTCTTGCAATTGCATTTATACCATCAGCATCAATTAGTACAGGAACCTTTGAGTTTTTAATAATAAGGTCCATTAATTCAACTATTTCTAAATTTTGTCCTAGTCCTGGTCCAATTGCTATAACCATTGCCTTTTCAAGATAAGGTTTTATGGTATAAAAACTTTCCCTACATAGCCTTCCTTCATCATCAGGAAGCGGTATGGTGATAACCTCCGTTAACTTTCCTTCTAGTATATTATTAATGCTTGCCGGAACTCCTAAACTAACAACACCTGTTCCTACTTTATAAGCACCTAAACAAGTTAATGCAGCGGCACCTGTCATTCCTTTAGAGCCAGCTATCACTTGTACTCTTCCATAAGTCCCTTTATTACTCCTTGTAAATCTAATAGGAATTAAACTTTTTACTTCCTCGTCCGTTAAAACATTCATTTTAAGATCTGCTTCTTCGATAATTCTCCTTGGTATTCCAATATCGGCTATAATCAATTCTCCCACATAATCCGTTCCAGGGTATAAATAAAGACCAGATTTAGGTAATGCTAATGTAACTGTTTTATCAGCTTTCACAGCATTCCCTAAAATAGCACCTGTTTTAGAATCGATACCAGAAGGTATATCTACTGATATGATATATTTCCCATAAAAATTAATTAAGTCAATTAAATCTTTAAAAAGGCCTTCTATTTTTTTAGATAGACCAGTACCAAAGATAGCATCAACAACAATGTCACTTCTTTGGATCAAATAGGCTATCTCATCATCTATTGCAGAATCTGGATTGATTGTTTTTATAGGAATCCGTAAGTTTTGAAGCATCTCATAATTAATTTTTGCATCATTTCTAAGATTATTATAGTTCCCAATAAAAACTACCGTTACATTTAAAGCCATATTGCTTAAATGCCTTGCAATTCCAAATCCGTCGCCTCCATTATTTCCTTGTCCGCAAAATACAGTTACCCTAGTATTAACAGTAGGCTTGATATCCTTTCTTATCTCATTTACAACTGCAAAAACTGCGTTTTCCATTAAAATAATGCCAGGAATACCTACTTTATTAATAGTGGCCTCATCAATTAACCTCATTTCTTCTCCACTACATATTTTCATAATTACCCTCCATTTCTCTTAAATTATTGTTTATTGTCACCTCAATCTTGGGCAAGAGCATATGCAACCGCATATTCTCTGGAATGAGAAATAGTTACAAGTATTTTTGATATATTCAACTTGTCCGATGTTTCCTTAGCCTTATTATAAAGATATACATAAGGCTTTCCATTTTTATCCCTTAATATTTCTATATCCTTTAATTCAAAGATTGTAAAACCCGTTCCTAATGCTTTAGATACCGCTTCTTTTGCAGCAAAAGTTCCTGCAATGCTTTGAAAACTATTCTTTTTATTATTAAAAAATTCTTGTTCATTGACAGTAAAACATTTTTCAATAAATCTTGGATTCTTTGTTACAGCCTCTTTTATCCGTTTTATTTCAATTATGTCTGTTCCAATACCTATAACCATAAGTTCACCGCCAATATCTTTTATCTAGTTCTTCAATTAGTTCTACTCCTACAAGATCATGTAAATAAGAATATATTTCACTTGCCTTTTCTTCGTGTATTGTTTTTTCTTTTACATTATTTTTTAATTGTTCTCTTGTTGTTTCAATCCACTTGGCTAATTCTTTTGTTTTTTCCTGATGCTCTTTCATTTCCTTATAAGATACCTTAACACTTTCTCTTAACAGCCTTTGGTTAACTTCTTCAATTTCACTAGGAAGTCTTTGTAATCTTTTTTGTATTTTTTCTAACTTATTATTAATTTCTATAATATATTTTTTGTTTTTTCCCATTTTTTCTTTATCCGATTCATTTTCATTGCTAAATACTTCATCGGTAAGATTTATAATATCACTCATTAGTTTTTTCTTTAATTTTATGTAGTCATTAAAATCATTATTTAATTGTCCTTGTTCTTTAAGTAAATTTCCTAATTGTTTTTCTAACATAAGAATTTTTTTTGTCTTTTTTTCATGAGGAAAAATATTATGCCATTTTTTATCTAGTATCAAAATTGGAATTTTTTTTAATAAAGCATAGTCAATACTAACTTCCTTTTTTCTGAACAAAACGGCAGCCTCCCCTCTTTAAAGATTATATCTTTTCTTAAGAGAAATCGTATTAAATCCTAAAGCATCCCAAAATTTTTCACCTGTTTCATTTTCTATGTCAACGTTTATGTTAATATACTCTAGTTCCCTCTTGTTAAAATCTTTAACTAAGCTTTGGAATAATTTTGTCGCATATCCCTTTCTTCTATATTCGGGTAGGATGAAAATTTCTTCTATGCTGCCCTCATATTTTATATCGTATAATAATGGAAGTTTGTGAATAGTTCCCCTAATATAACCTATTAGCTTGTTACCTTCCTCTACTATGTAAACAACAGTTAAGTCACTCTTAACAATCCATTCTAACTCATTTCTTTTTTGCTCCTTCCAGTCAGCAGATAGTAGAAAATAAATCTTTTTCTCCTTATGATATTCCATTAATTTAATCCACAAAATAATTAAGTTATCTATATCTTCTATTTTAGCTTTTCTAATATTAATCATAATTCTTCTCCAAAAAATGTTGTGTTATATTAATTTTATCATTGAATAAATCTAATGCCAAGAAAACCGGGAAAATTTTTCCCCGGTTTAATCTATAAAAAAGCTGCATCAAAGATACAACTGATATTCAATTAATCTACAAAATCCAAAATTTTATATATAACTTTCGAAGCTTCTGCCCTAGTAACATTCTTTGAAGGTTTAAAATTACCATCAGGATAGCCATTTATTATATAGTAATACGCAACCAACTCTAATTCATCTTTATACTTTATATTGTCTATATCCGTAAAGCTTATTTGATAATCATTAGAATGACTATATCCTAAATATTTAAGAATCTTCCCCGTCATAAAAGCCATTTCTTCCCGTGTAATAGGATCATTTATATTTAATTTATTATAATTAGCTCCATAATCAGAAACATTAATTAAATTTAGTTTTTTTGCAGCTTCAAAATAACCTCCTTTTTCAAACCAGCTACTAGCATCATCTTTAGGGCTAACTTTATAATTAATGGCCCTTATAAGCATTACCATAAATTCTGCTTTTGTAATTTCTTTTTCTGGCCTGAAAGTTCCATCTTCATAGCCTTCTGCAATTTTTTTATCCACTATAATTTCTATATAATTAATTGCCCAATGATTAGGAGCTACGTCTGTCATTTTATATATTGATTTTGTCTTATCTTTATCAAAATTATATTTAACTGGTTCTGTTGAGAAGATAAAACCTCTTTTGTCTTTAATAAAAAGCCTAAAATAGTATTCTCCTTCATATTGGTCATCTAGTATTATATTTGCTGTGCCATTGTTGTTGTAATGAATAGCACTTCCTAAATATGCCTTCATAGTTTCCCCGGTTACGACAGTCTTAACTGGTCTTGGAAACATAATATTATCAGATGGATAAGTAATTAAGGTATACTCATAATTATTTTTATCTAAAATTGGATTCCATGTTATCTCATACTGTAGATAACCTGGCATAATTTCTTTGTTTTTCTTAATACTTAACTGGGGTTTATAAGGAAGACTAGGTTCTAGGGATGTATATCCAGCTAGTTCTAGCCAATAAAGATAAAGACCAGGAACGTCAGCTGCCAAAGGAATTGAAAGATTTTCTTGCGGCAGAAGATTAAAGCTTTCAGTAGAATAAAAGCTTTCTTTAATATTTTTTTCTACCCGCTCTTGAACATCTTTATAATCCATAGACTTTTTAGCCTTTGGAGAACCAAAAAGCTGAACATAGTCATTGGCAGCAATCTCTGCAATATCCCATTTATAAGTATATTTTTTATCATTAACTGAAAAATATTCTACTTCTTTATATTTTTCTAAACCTCTAATTTTTGCGTACCTAGTATCTTTCCATTGATTAAAATGCCTGTTTTCTTTAGTTAATAAATAATATAATGTAAAATGATGTCCATACTCATGAGCAAGCACACGAGCAAATTGTGATACATCTGTGTATTGATCTCCATTAAAGATTTCTATATAGCGGTCATCTTTATATACATACTTTCCTTCACTATTTATATCGTAATCCTCATAATAAGCACCCATAATTCCTTCAGGAGAATCAGGATAAATATATATGTATGATAAATATTTTATTTCTTCTCCATGAAAATTATTTATAAGCTCATCGTAAACCTCTTTTAACCTTTCCTTACTGACCCAATTCTTTGAGTAGCTTACGATAGTAACTCCTTTTTCTCCTTTGTATACACCCAGGGGTTCACCATATTCTGTTCTTGGCTTTGCTAGAGAATCAGTTTGAAATAAAATAAATAAAAGGCTAAATAAAACTAATCTAAAAAAAGTTTTTATCATATCTTCCACCCCTATCCATATAAACTTTCCCTATGCTGCAATTATACATAATAATTGTTGAATTCTTATTACATTCTAATTAAATAATATTAATAATATAAAAATAAAAAAGGCTAACTTATAAATCGTTAGCCAAACAAAACAGGAACAAAGCCAATTATAAATCCTAAAAGTCCCCCTAGCCAAGTTATGACTTTTAACTCTCTATCTACCACTGAAAGGATTATTTCTTCCATTTCATCTGTATCAAATTCAATAATTCTATTTTCAACAATATCAGATATGTCAAGTTGCTTAATAAAATACGGAGATTGTTTAATAACAAATTCTTTATATAGCTTTAAGACAAAATTCTTAATATGCATTTCTACTGAATTCCCCATGTTTTCTATAAATTTATTAACTGGGGTAGAAAATAACCTTTCTAATTCTTTGTTAACAAGACTTTTTATTAATTCAATAAAATCTTCTTTATTAATTAAATATGTTAAATATCTTTTAATCCGTTTTTCGATTTCATAAATAACGTCAATCTTAAAAGCTTTTATTATCTTAAGAAGATTTCTTTCCTCTTGATTGACAATATAATCCTTAATTTTTTCCTTAAGAATATCTATTTTTTCTGTGTTATTTAAATAAAAAATTATATTATCATATCTTTTTTCAAGTTCATTTTCATCATTAATAAAATCAATTTTATCAAGCCATTGACTAATTGGCTTTTCCAATATTTGATTAATAAAAATATTTATTTGCTTAAGTATTTCCTTTTGATTTTCTTCTTCTTGTATATAGTCTTTTAGATAGTTTCTAATTTTATTATAAAGCTTATCTATATCAACAAATATTAAGGTGAATTTCCCTAAATTTTTTTGAATAAATTCTTGTAATATATCTTTTATTTTGTTTTCTATTGCAGTCTGATCCATTATTTTTAGTATTAAAGGCATCCATTCTGTTGCTTGACTTCTTACAAAATCCATAGCCGTTTCTACAAAAATATCAGGAATTATATTTGATAAGGAAATTTCATCATTACTAAGATATTTTCTACAAGCAGTTATTTGATTGAGAACCCATTGTTTAAAGGAATCATCCTTTATAAAATCTATCTTTATAAATTCCTTAAAGTTTATATCTTCTATGTTTGTATCTAATTTGTCTTGTATGAAATCAGTAATGTATTTTGTAACAAAATCTAAGTTTTCCTCACGACTAAGATAAGCTATTATAAATGAGCTGACTTTCTTATTTAAAAATTCAATGTTTTCTTCTTTATTATCTTCTAAAACATAATTTAGAAAATCATTTAATGTTTTGTCCTTATGAAAAATATCATTGTATGTATCAGTTATAATCTTATTAATGCCTTCTATTACCTCTTCGTTTAATAAAGACTTTATAATCACTTCCTCAGAAAGAATATATTTACCCGTAGCATTCCCTACACTTTTTGCTATTCTTTCTTTTTCTTTAGGAATTATACCTGGTGTAAAAGGAAGCTTCAAATTAAAAAATCTAATTTCCCTATGAGGTCTAAAAAGCATTTTTATAGCAAGCCAATTAGTAAAATATCCAATTATACTTCCAACTATAGGACTAACAAGTAATCTAGCAAAATCCATTTATTACTATAACTCCAATCATTTATTAGATTTTTTTGTTTGTGCTTCTTTTAATTGCATTTGACGATTTATTCTGTAGGATAAGGTCATTAAACTGTCGGACAAGTGAACATCTTCAACTACAACATCTGATGAAAGGTCTAAATCAACCGGTGAAAAATTCCATAGACCTTTTACTCCCCAACTTGCTAAATCTTCAGCAACTTTGCGAACTTTAGACTTAGGCAGTGTAAGATAAGCTACATCTATTTTGTTTTCTTTTACAAAGGACTCCATTTCATCAATATCTTTTACTTCTATTCCTCTAATAGTCATTCCGATTAATCTTGGATTAACATCAAATAAGCCACAAAGTTCAAAGCCTCTTTGCTCAAATTTAACATAATTAGCTAAAGCTTGTCCTAAATTACCTACTCCTACAATAATTACTTTATATTTATTATTAAGCCCTAAGATTTTTGCAATTTCTTTATATAAATACTCTACATTATATCCGTATCCTTGTTGTCCAAATCCGCCGAAATTGTTTAAATCTTGACGAATTTGTGAAGCAGTAACTCCCATTCTTTCACTTAATTCCTTCGATGAAATACGCTTAATATCATTCTCAAGAAGTTCGCCTAAATACCTATAATACCTAGGTAAACGCCTTATCACTGCAATAGATATCCTTCTGTTAGCAGACAATACTTCCCTCTCCTTTCATTAAAAACTATGTTTAAATTATAACATTTACTTAAAAAAACTGTCAATCAGCCTTTCTTTCCTTTTTGTTTTTTGATATCATTATATAAAATTAAAGCTATTGAGGTGCACAAATGATTTTGTCATGTAAAAATATTAGTAAGTCTTTTGGAATAGATTTAGTTCTTAACAATATTAATTTTCAAATAGAGGAAAAAGAAAAAATTGCAATTACAGGCGTTAATGGAGCAGGTAAGTCAACCTTATTTAAAATACTTGCTGGAGAAATCTCTGCAGACAGTGGAGAAATATATACAGCAAAAGATGCTGTCATTGGCTACCTTCCTCAAAATACAGAAATAGATTCTAATAATACTATTTTTGATGAAATGCTGCTGGTTTTTTCAGAAGTTATTGAATTAGAATCTAATCTACATTCCCTTGAAAAAGAAATGAGTATACTTAAAGGGGATGAACTTGCTAAGCTTATGGACAAGTATTCCTTAATTCAACATCAATTTGAAGAACTAAATGGATACGCTTATAAAAGTCAAATTAAAGGAGTCCTAAAAGGCTTAGGTTTTAATGAAGAACAATTTTATCAACCCATTAGCCAATTATCTGGTGGGCAAAAAACAAGGGTCGCTCTTGCAAAATTATTATTATCTTCTCCTTCAATTTTACTCTTGGATGAACCTACCAATCATCTTGATATAACAGCAATAGAGTGGCTTGAAGATTTCCTTAAAAATTATCCAAATGTCGTTATAATTATATCTCATGACAGATACTTTTTGGATAAATTAGTCTCTAAAGTAATTGAAATAGAAAATACTCAAGCTACAATATACAATGGCAACTATTCTTTTTATGCTAAGCAAAAACAAATAAACCGCGAAATACATTTAAAACAATATTTAAATCAACAAAAAGAAATCAAAAGACAAGAGCAAATTATTCAAACCCTTAGATCTTTTAATAGAGAAAAATCTTTAAAAAGAGCAAAAAGCCGTGAAAAGGCCTTGGAAAAAATAGATAGAATAAAGGCTCCTGATTCTCTTCCTTCTTCTATGAAATTTTCTTTAGAAGCAGGCATTGAGAGTGGAAATGATGTTCTTCATGTAAAAAAGCTATCAAAGTCTTTTGCTGACAAAAAGCTTTTCCAAAATGTTTCCTTTCAATTAAAAAAAGGAGAAAAAGTCTGCCTTATTGGACCTAATGGAATAGGCAAAACTACTTTGTTTAAAATATTGCTAAATCAATTAGATTATGACGAAGGAAGCTTTCGCTTAGGAACTAACGTAAAAATTAGTTATTATGATCAAGAACAGCAAAATATTTCTTATGATAAAACTATTATAGACGAAATATCAGATGCTTATCCCTCATTAACCCTAGGAGAAATACGAAATATTTTAGCAGCCTTTTTATTTACAGGGGATGATGTCTTTAAAAAAATCTCCACTTTAAGCGGTGGAGAAAGAGGCCGAGTATCTCTTTGTAAAATGATGTTATCTGAGGGAAACTTTCTTCTATTAGACGAACCAACCAATCATCTTGATCTTTTATCAAAAGAAATATTGGAAGATGCTATAAATGGCTATACGGGAACCATATTATATATATCTCATGATAGATATTTTATAAATAAAACAGCTTCCAAAATATTAGAGCTTTCTCCTTTAGGAGTTACCGAATACCTCGGTAATTATGATTACTATCTTGAAAAAAGGAATGAAATAAATCTTGCTATTAATAGTTCAAACTTAAAAGATGAAAAAGCAAGTTCTGCAAAGGATGAATGGCTTCGTCAAAAAGAAGAACAAGCTCAACAAAGAAAATTGCAAGCTCAAATTGAAAGTATCGAAAAAGAAATTCATGAAATAGAAAGTCAAATTGAAGAAATTGATGAATTATTATGCCTTGAAGAAGTTTATACTAATCCAGAAAAATCTAAGGAAGCTTATGATTCTAAAGTGAATCTAGAAGCAAAGTTAGAATCCTTATATCAACAATGGGAAGAATTACATCCATAAATATTTATGGCCTAATAAAAAATCTCCTTATTGGTATATTATTTTACCAATGAGGAGATTTTTTCTAATATCATAGCTTACTAACTTATTTATATATATACAATAATTATTTATAAATTAGATGTTAGTATCTTTTATAAGTGAGTACATACATGAGTCCATTAATTGTCCATTTTTATAGACACTTTTTCTTAGTATTCCTTCTAGTTGGAAACCTGCTTTTTCAAGCACACGACGTGACTCCATATTATTAGCATAAGGTTCTGCAAATATCCTAACTATATCATATTTTTCAAAGACAATTTCGCAAATTTGCTTTATGGCTTCAGTCATAATTCCTTTACCCCAAAATGGCTCAGCTAGCCAATAGCCTAGTTCCCCACTTTTACAATACACGTCATCTCTTAGAAATATTCCAATACTTCCAACTGCCTTCCCCTCTATATCAATTCCCCTACAATATTCCTTTGATTCATCAGCTAAGATACAAGCATTAATATATTCTTCTGCATCCTTTAAAGTATAAGGATGAGGAAATACATTCCGTAATTTATCTGCAATCTTTTTGTTATTGGCATATTCTGACAATGATTTTGTATCCTCAGCTTTCCATTTTCTAAGGGTAAAATATACACTAGCCACTACAATTCCTCCCATTATTTATACTGATTCCGCCATGAAAAAAAATTCTTCATCTAAAACATTCATTCTCATATAGGTATTTTCTGGCTCCTCAAATCCTAATCTTCTATATAATGGCTTACCTGCCTCAGTAGCTAATAATTCTATAGAAGAAACGTTTTGACTCTTTGCTTCTTCAATAAGCAATTGTAATAATTTAGAAGCTATCCCTCTTCTACAATATTCTGGATAAGTAAATACATTGTGTACTGTAGCTGTTTTTCCTGTAATAAAATTAGGATTTGGTGGTTTTTCGCTTATGGTTAAGAAGGCTACAGAAACTGCTTTATCATCAATTTCACATATGTAAGCTATAAAATCACCTAAAGGAATGTGTTTCGAAAAATAATTAAATAAATTTTCCTCTAATATTTTGCTTTCACTTTCAGACATTAGTTTTACGTAAGAAGTTAAAAAATCCATTCGAAGCTTAATAAGTACATGTATATCTTCTAAAACAGCCTTTCGAATAATCATAAAAAACCCCCTTAATGTCTTTATAGCTTTAAAACAAATATATAAGACCAATCTTCAAAGCTTTATTATGCTGATTTTTAGCTGTGCCCCTCAAAATTTTAAAATAATATGAAACATATTACTTTATTTCTAAGTAAGAGTCAATATATTTTTTTATTTTTTATTAATTATTTTTCTACATTTTCAAATATTCTTTTACTTTAAAGTAGCCTATAATTATTTTTATATATTAACCATAATAAACTTCCTGTAAAAAATAGACTTTAAAATTAAAAAGCTGATAGATTAATCTCTATCAGCTTTTTTTAAATGTTTCATCATATTTTCTGCAACATTTTTAACATGTTGATTAGTAAGCTTTTCAGCTTCCTCAGGATTCCTGCCTTTTAATGCTTTTAATATGGCCTTATGTTCCTGGGCTGATTTTAAATCTCTTCCCGGGATAGCTATGGATTCCATTCTAGCCCTTTGTACATAAATATGAAAATCCGATAATATATGTTTTAAGGGCTTACTGTTGGAAGCTTCATAAATTATTTCATGAAATTGTGTATCTAATTCATGCAAATGCTCCACATTATGCTTACTAGCATAAAACTCGGTTAATTCAATTATTTCTTCTAATTGTTTTAATTGTTCTTCGCTTATTCTTATAGCTGCCCATCTTGCAGCCAAACCTTCTATTAATGAACGTATTGCATAAATATCTATGATATCTTGTTCAGTTATGCCTGCAACTACTGTTCCTTTGTTAGGAATAGAGATTACAAGACCTTCTAGTTCTAGTTGTTTTAAAGCTTCTCTAACAGGAGTACGGCTAACTCCCAATTCTTTAGATACTACAACCTCTTTTATAGAATCTCCACTCTTATATTTTCCATTTAATATATCTTCTCTTATTTTGTGAAAAACTCGACCTTGAAGCGAATATTTATCACTCACTTCTTTAGTTAGATCATAGCTCACATTAGTCCTCCTTAATTGCTCCAATGATTTCTAAAAGCAAAAACTGCTTTTTTCATAGGAGGTGTATATCCATTATAATGATTTAATTGTTTCCATTACATAATCTGCAAATTCCTGATTGGTTGCTCCTGTGTTTCTTCCTGTAATAACTAATTTCTTTTCAGTGCGAGTACATATGTCCATTGCTTTATCTAATTTACTAGCTTCATCCACATATCCTATATGAGATAGTAGCATAGATGCTGCTCTAATAATACTACTTGGATCCGCATATTTGTCTCTTCCTTCAGCCACCATCCTTGGAGCAGAACCGTGAATTGCTTCAAACATAGCATATTTCTTTCCAATATTTGCACTACCTGCTGTTCCTACTCCACCTTGGAATTCTGCAGCTTCGTCAGTTAAAATATCTCCATAGAGATTTGGAAGAACAAACACTTGGAACTGAGTTCTTCTTTTTTCATCAACTAATTTAGCTGTCATAATGTCGATATACCAATCATCCATTTCAATTTCAGGATAATCTTTAGCAACTTCTTTACATATGTTAAGGAATTTTCCGTCTGTTGTCTTAACAACATTAGCTTTAGTTACAACAGTAACTTTTTTCTTTCCATTAGCTCTTGCATAATCAAAAGCTGCTTTTGCTATTCTTTCAATTCCTTGAGTTGTCATTACTTTAAAATCAAAAGCTATATCTTCATTCAAATGAAATCCTTTAGAACCAAGAACATAAGCTCCTTCTGTGTTTTCTCTAAAGAAAGTCCAATCTATTCCTTGTTCTGGTACTCTTACAGGACGTACATTAGCAAAAAGATCTAATTCTTTTCTCATTGCTACATTGGCACTTTCTATGTTAGGCCATGGATCTCCAGCTCTTGGAGTAGTAGTAGGTCCTTTTAATATTACATGACATTTTTTTATTTCTTCTAAAACATCATCAGGAATAGCCTTGTTAACTTTAGCTCTGTTTTCTATAGTAAGGCCGTCAATAACTTTAAATTTAACCTTTCCTTTTTCAACTTCATCTTTTAATAAAAACTCTAAAATTCTTTGAGCTTGAGCAGTAATAGCAGGACCAATACCGTCTCCTCCTACAATACCGATGATGATTTCATCAAGACTTTTGTAATCAATAAAATCTCCTTGACTTTTCATCATTTCTACTCTTTGAAGTTGTTCTTCAATAAGTTTCCCAAACTTTTCTTTTGCTTCTTCAATAATCTTGTAGTCCATTATATGCTCCTCCTTATTATTTTCTTACTATGCATTTTGTTGCTTTATAAGATTAATCTTACCTCCAGCAAGAAGCATTTGTCTTTCTCTTTCAGAAACATCTAAAGACATTTCATACTCGGTTCCTTGAGTTTTATTTTTTACTATAACAGTATTTCCTTTTACTTGTTCTATGACATTTTCAATTACTAGTTCATCAAACTCTTGTATTTTATCATAATCTTCAGGATTATTAAAGGTCAAAGTCAATATTCCCGAATTAATTAAGTTTGCTTTATGAATTCGTGCAAAGCTTTTTACAAGAACTGCTTTTATTCCTAAATATAATGGAGCTAATGCTGCGTGCTCTCTAGAAGAACCTTGTCCGTAGTTTTCTCCCCCTACTATAAAACCTCCACCATTTTCTTTTGCTCTTTTTGGGAAAGCATCATTACATGGTGTTAAACAAAACTCTGCTAAGTAAGGTATATTAGATCTAAAGGGTAAAAGTTTTGCATTTGAAGGCATAATGTGGTCTGTTGTAATATTATCTTCTACTTTAATTAATACCTTTCCTTCCACCATGTCATTTAGAGGATTATTAATAGGAAATGGCTTAATATTAGGTCCTTGGATTACTTCTACAGAAGCAGGATCTTCTGCTGGAGCTATTATCATATTGTCATCAATTGTAAATTCATCAGGCATTTCTACAGATATATCTTCATTAATAGTTCTAGGATCGGTTAATTTACCTGTTATTGCACTAATTGCTGCTGTTTCTGGACTTACAAGGTATACACTTGCAGATACGGTACCACAACGTCCTTTAAAGTTTCTGTTAAAGGTACGAAGAGAAATAGCATCTGTTGCTGGTGCTTGTCCCATACCAATACAAGGACCACAACCAGATTCTAATAATCTTGCTCCAGCAGCAATCAAGTCAGCTAAAGCACCGTTTTCAGCAAGCATGGTTAATACCTGCTTAGAACCTGGAGCAATAACTAAACTCACATCAGGATGTACTGTTTTTCCTTTTAAAATCTTAGCAACTTTCATTAAATCCATATATGAACTATTAGTACAACTACCAATAGCTACTTGATCAACTTTAACATCTTTAAACTCAGAAACCTTCTTAACATTATCAGGACTATGAGGAGCCGCTGCTAATGGCTCAAGTTCATCTAGATTAATTTCAACTACTTCATCATATTCAGCATCTTCATCAGGCTTTAATTCAGTCCATACATCTTCTCTTTTTTGAGCTTTTAGGAATTCTCTAGTAACTTCATCACTAGGGAAAATAGAAGTAGTTGCTCCCAATTCTGCACCCATGTTTGTTATGGTTGCTCTTTCTGGAACTGTTAAAGACTTTATTCCATCTCCTGTATATTCAATAACTTTGCCAACGCCGCCTTTTACGGTTAATCTTCTTAGAACTTCCAAAATAATATCTTTTGCTGTTACAAAAGGTCTTAATTTACCTTTTAATTTTACATTTACAACTTTAGGCATTGTAATATAATAGGTTCCGCCACCCATAGCAACAGCTACGTCTAATCCTCCTGCTCCAATGGCTATCATTCCTAAGCCTCCGCCAGTAGGAGTATGACTGTCAGAACCTAAAAGGGTTTCACCAGGAACTCCAAAGCGTTCAAGATGAACCTGATGACAAATTCCATTACCAGGTCTAGAAAAATATATTCCGTGTTTTTTTGCCACAGTTTGAATATATTTATGGTCATCAGCATTTTCAAAACCCTGTTGAAGCATATTATGGTCAATATAAGCAACAGAGCGTTTAGTCTTTACCCTGTCAATACCCATAGCTTGAAATTGAAGATAAGCCATGGTTCCTGTGGAATCTTGTGTTAGTGTTTGATCTATACGGATTCCTATTTCTTCTCCGGGAACCATATTCCCTTCTACTAAATGTGCCTTAAGAATTTTTTGTGTTAAATTAAGTCCCATCTCATTATTCTCCTTCCGATAATGAATTTGATTCTTTCATTGCTCTTAAAGTCACTTCTTCAAGTTCTTCATCAGTAATAACTGTAACCCTTCCTTCATCGTATTGTGAATCCACCCACTCTTTAACTTTTACTACAACTGCATTGTTTTTATCTAATGCTTTATCTCCTCTTAAATTAAAGTAAGTGTTAATCCAATGTGCTACCCCTGCAAGACCGGATGTATTGGATACTGATACACGACAAGGGCGGTTTAGTAATTTTTCAGTATCAAAAATATTATATATTTCTTCATTTTTTAATAAGCCATCTGCATGAATTCCTGCTCTAGTAACATTAAAATTCTTCCCTACAAAAGGAGTCATAGGAGGAATCTTATAGTTAAGTTCTTTTTCAAAATACTCGGCAATTTCAGTTATTACCGTAGTATCCATTCCATCTGTTGTACCTCTAAATTGTGCATACTCTATAACCATTGCTTCAAGAGGACAATTACCAGTTCTTTCCCCTATGCCCAGCAAGGAACAATTAACTGCAGAAGCACCATAAAGCCAAGCAGTAGATGCATTATTTACAGCCCTATAAAAGTCATTGTGACCATGCCATTCTATAAGTTCTGAAGGAACTCTTGCATGATGCAACAATCCGTAAATAATACCTTGGACACTTCTAGGAAGGGCCGCTCCAGGATATGTTACCCCATAACCCATTGTATCACAAGCACGGATTTTAACAGGTACTCCTGATTCCTTACTTAATTTCATAAGTTCATAAACAAAAGGAACAACAAAACCATAAAAATCAGCTCTTGTGATATCTTCCAAATGACACCTTGGTCTAACACCGGTCTCAATACATTCTCTCACAACTGATAGGTAATGGTCAACTGCTTGTTTTCTTGTCATTTTTAATTTATAAAAAATGTGATAGTCTGAACAACTTACTAATATACCTGTTTCTTTTAATCCAATTTCTTTTACCATTTCAAAATCTTTTTTAGAAGCACGAATCCAGCTGGTAACCTCTGGAAATTCATAACCTCTTTCTAAACATTTATAAACAGCATCTCTATCTTTCTTACTATATAAAAAGAATTCGCTTTGCCTTATAATTCCTTTAGGACCAGAAAGTTTATGAAGTAAATCATATAAATGAACAATTTGTTCAGTAGTATAAGGCTCTCTTGATTGTTGTCCATCACGAAAAGTAGTGTCAGTAATCCATATTTCATCGGGCATGTGTATTGGAACATGGCGATGATTAAATACTACCTTAGGAATTTCTTCATAATTAAATATATTTCTGTATAAATTAGGTTCTTGCACATCTTGAAGAGGATATGTGAATTCCGTTCTTTCCAATAAATTTGTTTTCTTATTATATTCTATCATGGTTTTCCCCCTTATTTTTCTTTGGTTAATAATTAACAGGTTTAATAATACGTATAATTGTATACAGTCATACCTATCTTGTCAATGGAATATTCTTAAAATTGTATAGAAAAAATATTTAGTTGCAAATTCCAATTACATATAATTACAGACAGCTTGGTATCTTATGTAAGTTGTCTGTTGATTTCTTTAAATCATATGCTTTTAAGCCGTTTTTTTATAAGTTTAAGATTTATTAAGCTAATTTTGTTTTCATTTTAAAAATGAATCCGTTGATATTTGTTCCTTCAGATTATGAATTTTCATTATAATAAAAGAATCTTTTTAGAAACTCTATATTTTCTTCTTATCAATAGGAAATTTATATTCCCTGCCACAGTTTTCACAGTAAAATAAGTGAACACATTTATTAGACGGATATCCGTCAATTTTTGCTGTTAAAGATAAAGGAAGATTAGGACTGTAAGAATCATAATAATCAGTCTCTCTTCCGAGGTCTTTAATCTTCTTATTGCAATTATTACATATCAAATTTACTGAATTTAACGCATTACATAAAGGGCAAACAAAATCCATATAATCATCCTTTCAATAATTCTAAAAAATTAATAAGTTATTAAGTTTTTATTAAAAAAAACCTATTAGAATGTATATAATTGTTCAAATTTTTCATCACCATTTAACATAAATTTTATTATTTTTGTGGATAACTATTTTGTTTATCCACATAATCCACAATGTTATGCACAGACATATTCATCAATTTTAAAGGTTTTTTTCATTTTTCCACATTCTTCACATTTAATTTTTATAAATATATTCACTGTGGATATTTACTTTTTTGGGTTACATAAATTTAATTATCAATTATAATTTATAATTTTTACTTACTATTATTATGTCATATCAATAATTTATTCTACATAGATTTATAATTAAGAAGATATTTCAAAAAAATTAAAGGAGGCTAATGTAAAACATGAACCACCTAAATCAAAACTCTTATGAACTTCAAGATATACCTGAACCTTTTAGAGGTCATCGTAAAGACTTCACTAATATAAGTCCTGATACAGGACAAATTGATTCTCAACAAGCAACTAGCTCAAGCTTTTATCCATCTTTCAAAATGGAAGATTTATTTCTAATTCTAATACTATTTTTATTATTAAATGATCATAAATAACTGTTAGCAAAGAAAAGTCCTGTTTAGGACTTTTTTCTTTAGTAACACTTATTTTTAATCATTCATAGAATATAACATACAGAAGAAAATCCCTCTTACTCATTATGAAATATAAGCTTGAAAGGAGGTGCCCTTAAATGTCATCAGCTAAAGGTTTTGGTGCTGGATATAGTGTTATATTTTTATTCTTCTTTTTATTATTATTTAATGAAGGATATGGCTCAAAATTTGATAATTCCCTATTCTTTTTCTTATTAATCTTCTTAATTTTATTTGGTGGATTTGGATTTGGATATTAAGCCATAAAGGTACATATCTTAAATTTAAGATATGTACCTTTTGCTAAAATATCATATTATTCCATACTAGAATCAATGCTTTGTGCTTTAAAATTCTGTACTTCCATCTGAATACTTTTTGCTGTATTAATAATATTTATCATTTCTATCATTCTATCAATATTAAAGCGCGCCTCTTTTTCTAAAAAAGGTTTTATTGCCTCCATAAGTATCACTTCTTTAGTTGGATTTTTTATTGCATTTTCTTTATGTTTTATGGCAAAGTCATTCATTTTTGAAATATATTTTTCTTGTACCATATTTTTAAATAGATTTGTAATCTCTACAATATCCTTTCTTATATATTCTTTATTCATTATCATAGAACTCATTTCGTTAATATTTTCTTCTTGCACCAGTTTCCCTCCCTTCAAAGAGCTTCTGAATATCTATCAAACCCCATCCTTGTTGATCTTGAGGAAAATTTAGGTCATTGGTACAATCTTTTAAATATAATTTTAAATCATTAGGTTCAATATGAGGATTTTTTTCAATAAAAAGGACTAAGGCTCCTGAAACCATGGGAGTTGCCATTGATGTGCCACTTTTTTTTACATAATAAGTAGATAGATCTTCCAGGGATTGGTCTTTATTAGGAATATATTTTTTATCACAAGCACAAGCCATTATATCTGAACCCGGTGCAACTACATCAGGCTTTTTGATACAAGCCCTTGTAGGTCCTCTCCCTGAATAATTTGATACAATATCCCCATGAATGTCTACTGATTTTTGATCATCAGATGCCCCTACCGTAATTACTTTACGGCTAATACCAGGGGAAGTGATGCTTTTGCTTTTAGGCCCATCATTACCAGCTGCTACTAAAGTAATTATTCCCGCGTCCCATGCCGCATTTACAGCCTTTACTAAGGGGTCATTTTCTCCTTCCTTATCAGGGCTTCCTATAGATAGATTTGCAATTTTAATATTATATCTATCTTTATTGTCTATCATCCATTGAATTCCGGCTAAAACATTGGATGTGCTTCCATTGCCCCTTGAATCTAATATCTTAATGCCTATTAGATTACACTCTGGTGCTATCCCCCTATACTTGCCATCAGAGGCTATCCCATTTCCCCCTATTATCCCTGCTACATGCGTTCCATGACCATTATCATCATAAGGTTCGTCATAATTATTTATAAAATCCTTAAAAGCAATGATTCTATTCCTAGGAATTATAAAATCCTTATGAGGGTATATGCCTGAATCTAAAACTGCAACTCCTACTCCTCTTCCCGTATATCCCCTACTCTGAGCCCAATCTGCTTTTATTACCTTACGTGATATATCCATTTGAGCAGTAATATGTGAATCCTCTTGAACTTTTCTTACACCTTTTAACTCCTGTAGTTTATTTATATTATTCTTAGGGACTTCTACAACATATGAATTAATCATAGGAAGCCTATATTTTACTTTACCTAGTTTGCATATCTGGCATTCTTCTTCCTCTGAGCTGCATTCTACTATAAGCTGAACAGTATCTTCTGACAAAGTATTTTTTTTATTTTCAATTTTATCTAAGCCTTTGCTTTTACTTTGACTCATTAAGCTCAATAATAATAATGCTAATGACCGCTTCACTTTCTTACTCCTTTCTATACTATTCTATATTAAGTGTATGAATCTAATAATTAATCTATTAAATACTTTGTAATTGTTTACACTTTTTAAATAAAATCCATGCATAGAGTTGTCCCAAATTTCTTCATTTTTTTCATCATTGTGTCATTAATATGTATCTTATGCATAGAATATAAACGTAAGTAATTATTTTAAGTAAGGGGGCTATATATATGGCGGATTCAAAATCATTCTGCGGTGGAACTAACAATATTTTATTCTTGTTTTTCTTCTTGCTTCTTTTTAATAATGGAGGCGGTCTTTTCGGATATGAATCAAAAGGTCAAGGAGGATTTGGCGACTTCGGTGAAAATTCATTGTTTTTCTTCTTAATAATCTTCTTGATTCTATTCGGCGGATTTGGCGGTGGAGTTTGCTAATTTAAAAGTTAAAAAGCAGAGGTTTCCCTCTGCTTTTTAACTTTTAAATAGTAAAATTATTAATAATATTATCAGTATTTGTCCTGAATTTGACTCTCTATTAATACTATTTAAACATAGTTCATCTATTTCATATACTCCATCCTTATCTACTATAATCTGTTCTTTCTTATTTTCACTTCTATTACTGTGTAAATTACTAATCTTTTGATTAAAGTTTTCAAGAATCCTAATTGTATTCATAGCTTCTGTAATCTCATCAATAATTGTATGACTTTGAGAATTAATAAAGGGTTTTATGGCTTGGAGCAAAACAATTTCTTTTGTAGGATTTTCTTTTGCTTGTATTCTATTATCTTCAATTAAAGATCGCATTTTATTAATATATTTTTCTTTAAATATATTTATAATGCTTTCTCTCATTTGCCTAATATCTTCATTAAAATCTATATTAGTTCCCAATAAATCTCCTATATTTTGAAGCAAAGCACTCTTTTCCATGTTTTCCCTCCTAAGTTTCAAAATAGGTCTATCTACAATAGTGTATGATTTTAAATGAATATTTGTTAATTAGCTTTTTTAGTATTTAAAGAACATTTTTATTTTATTCTTCATAGAATATATCTAGAGGCTGGAATAACTTGTCATGTTTTTATAAATTTACACATAAATATTAAATAATATTGCTTTATAACGATCCTATTTTAAAGGAGGCATACCAATGAATGACGAAAATCATACAGCTCCTGAAACTATTAACTCCCAAGAAAATAATGGATATGACATTTCAAAAATGCTTGAAATGGCAAAATTATTTTCAACATTAATAAATAATAATCCTCCAAAAGAAAATAATCCCACACCCGTCGAAGCCCCTAATCCTATAGTATATACTAATGGAACTATTTTATTTGATGAAACTATACATACTCCTCGACTAAAAGTAATAAAAACTGCCATACCTTACCTTGAACCTAATTATCAAAGGATCCTTGGAGTTTTTGTTAAAGCCGTGGAATTTAAAAAAGTAATAGATATTTACAAAAATCCAGAAAATCCATTATCAAACATGGCTTTAAAATCCAAAGCTCACTGGAAAACAGAAATGTTAAATTCTTTTAAACCACATTGTTCCGAAGAAAATCAATATATATTAGATATGATGATTAAAGTTATGGATATTGGAGAGCTTATGAAAAAAATTAATAGCTTAAAAATTACTGAAGACACAAAAAAATTAGCTGATGATTCAGAAAAAAAGAATACAAAACAAAGACTATTAGAAACCTTGTCCCCCTTGCTTGATGACAGTCAAAAACAAATGCTTAATCTATTTGCTAACTTAATGGAATAAATATAAATGGAGGTTATATGAAATGAAAAAAGATCTCTTAAAAGATTTAGATCCTGATATGATAAAAGAAGCAAATGATGTTATGAATAGCCTTAAGGGAAAATCAGATGAAGAAATATTAGAAAACCTGGTAAAGTTAGCTGCTCAAAGAAAACAAAGCGGTAAAAAACTAACTAAAGAACAAAATGAAGCCATTCTAGAAGCTATGAAAGAAACTCTTCCTCCCGAACAAAGAAAAAAATTTAAAGCTGTACTTCAGATGATGAAAATCTTAAACATATAAAAAAGCTATAGAATTCTATAGCTTTTTTATATATAAATATCTATATTTAATAAACTTCATCATAATCATCTATACCTGCTTCATAATATTTTGTCCAATCTTTTTTGCGACTACTGCTACTCGATAGACTCATCCTTTTCTTCTTATTATTTTTCCCCGCCTTTAAATCTTTTTCTTTTCTTTTTTCGATTTCCCTTTGAATTTTCTTCATTCTTTCATAGCGATCAAATTCTGTTTCTTTCTTTGACACTATTTTTCTCCTCCTATTAAAATTAACAATGATATCACCTATATTATGATTGATGAATAGGATTTCTGTCAATATACTAAATAAAAAATGAATTAATCCTTTATTGCTGGAATAAAATATTCAAAAGAAGCATCTCTGCTAATTTCACCAAAAAATCTATATGCGGGTTCTAATACTAATTTTTTACCTGCTGACTTTTCTAAATCCGTAGAGTAATATACTAATTCAATTTTTTGAATATCTATATAGAGGTTCTTTTCTTCAAAGGGAATATCAATTAAATCGTCATAAGCCTGTTTTTTTGTTTTAATTGGAACTATTTTTAGAGGCTTATAAACTAATTGATAAGAATCAAAATTTAATAGTTCTCCATTATAAGTTATTTCTGCTTTAGTATAATATCCGTAATTTAATATGCCTTCTAAAGAATTCACAAAACGAAGCTGATATATATTTTCCTTTGGAAGATCTTCAACTAGACACTTTTTATGATTGCAAGGAAGCTCTAGCTTTTCAATAAAATCAATTACTATTTCTATTGCTTCTTCCGATGTTATTTTTTTATTGATATTGTTATCTTTATATTTTAAATTTTTGTATTGTATCAGCCCTGTATCCTTATTAATAACAAGCTGATTTATATCATTTTGTAAGATATAGCTAGAAGAATCTTCTTTTATATCATCAGTTTTTATATCGAGTTTTTTGGCATAATTCTTTAGTTCTTCTTTGGATATACTTTTGGCCTTTATTTCATAAGTTTTCATATGACTAATCATATGGTTCTCTAATGAGGTATTTAAATCAAATATTACAGTTGATTTTTTCCCTATTTTATTTATTATTCTGCTATTAATTAATTTATTTTGAATAAGTCCTGGATTATCACTAATATAATAAAAAAGAGGCGTAGTTACTATGGAAAAAAGAATAAGAAGGCAAATTTTTATTCTTGTATTCATATAAATTTAATCCACTCCTCATATACTAATATATAATATAAAAGGTATGGCTAAACCATACCTTTTATTGATAGTCAGGCATACTTGGGCTTGAAATATTTTTTAATGCCTCTTCTGCTTCATCTTGCATATTTCTTTGAGTAGCTAAATCACCTAAGGAAACCATACCTATAACTTTCCCATTTTCCACTACAGGTATTCTCCTTATTTGATGTTTCGACATTAATTCTGTTAGTTCATTTACATCCATATCTGGAGAACAAGTTACTAAATCATCAGTCATAACACTTTTACAAGAGATATTATCTACATCTTCACCATCAGCAACATTACGAAGCACAATATCCCTATCAGTAATAATTCCTACTAATTCATCTCCCCTTACTACAGGTACACAACCGACATTGGCATCTCTCATGACTTGAGAAGCTTTTAAAACAGACTCTTCTTCGTCTACGGAAATTACGTTCTGAGTCATAATATCTCTAACTTTCATTAACATTGCCTCCTTAAAATTATTTCTTTATTATTGTGAGCAATGTTAATTTAAAATATGTATAAATAAAAAAGTATGCAACGAATGAATACTTCCAAGCAAATAGTTTAATTATAATAGACTACTTGCCTGTAAAGCCCATTACAAGCATACTTTTTTATTTAATATTAAATCTCTTATTTTAGAATTGATATTTTATTTTACAACTAAATTGACAATCTTACCTGGTACATAAATTTCTTTTATGATATTTTTGCCTTCTATTTTGTCCTTAACAGCATCTTTTGATTTTTCGATTATTGTTTCTTTAGCTTCACCAACATTAACTTCTATTTTATCTCTAACTTTTCCATTTATTTGAATAACAATTTCAACTGTATCTTCTTTCATTTTTTCTTTATCATAAACAGGCCATTCTTGTTTAAATACAGAATCATTATGTCCTGTAAGCTCCCAAAGTTCTTCTGCAGTATGTGGAATAAAGGGTGCTAAAAGTATAATTAAAGTATCTATAGTGTCTTTATCTAATCCCTTAGAAGTCCTTGCAATTTCTGACAATTTGTTTGTATACTCCATAAATCCACTTACAACTGTGTTAAAATGAAAATCATTCATTCTAGTAGTAATCTCATAAATTAATTGATGTCTTGCTCTTTCCATCTCTTTAGTGGCTTCTACATAGGAATCTTTATTGTCCACTATTAATTTCCATACTTTATTAATAAAACGGTATACTCCATCAATTCCTCTGTCATCCCATTCTGAATCCAATTCAGGAGGTCCTACAAATAATTCGTACATTCTAAGAGAATCAGCACCATATCTTTCAACCAATTCATCAGGAGATACTACATTTCCTTTTGATTTGCTCATCTTAGCACCGTCTTTTGTAATCATTCCTTGGTTAAATAAGCGTTTAAATGGCTCTTGGAAGTCTACTACTCCAATATCATACAAAAATTTAGTATAGAATCTTGCATAAAGAAGATGAAGTACGGCATGCTCAATACCACCTACGTACATATCAACTGGAAGCCATTCTTTCATCATTTCTTTACTTATTAATTCTTTATCGTTATGAGGATCTGCATAGCGAAGGAAATACCAAGAAGAACCTGCCCATTGTGGCATCGTATTTGTTTCTCTTTTAGCAGGAGCACCACATTTAGGACAACTAGTATTAACCCATTCTTCGATAGCTGCTAAAGGAGATTCTCCCGTTCCAGTTGGTTCATAAGACTCTACTTCTGGAAGGGTAACAGGAAGCTCTTCTTCTGGCACTGCAACAGGCCCACACTTTTCACAGTGTACAATAGGTATTGGTTCTCCCCAATATCTTTGTCTTGAGAATACCCAGTCTCTTAACTTATAATTAACAGTTTTTTTACCTATTCCTTCTTCTTCAAGATAATTAGCAATAGCTTCCTTAGCTTCATTTGAAGAAATATTATTAAACTTACCAGAATTTATCATAATTCCTTCTTCAGTATAAGCTTCTGTTAATTCTTTTTCTTCTTCAGCCTCTTTTTTGATTACTTGAACAATTGGAAGATTAAACTTTTTAGCAAAAAGAAAATCCCTTTCATCATGAGCAGGAACACACATAATAGCTCCTGTTCCATAGTCTGCTAATACATAATCTGAAATCCAAATGGGCATTTCTTCTCCATTAAGAGGATTAATTGCATAGCTTCCAGTAAATACTCCTGTTTTATCTTTATCTGCCATTCTATCAACTGAAGACTTAGTGGAAGCTTGTTGTACATACTCTTCAACCATTTGCCTTTGCTCTTCTGTAGTTATTTCAGAAACCATACCATGCTCTGGTGCTAAAACCATAAAGGTTGCTCCAAATAAAGTATCAGGTCTTGTTGTAAATACTTTTATTTTTTTATCCCTATCTTTTACATCAAAATCAATTTCTGCACCATAACTTTTACCTATCCAATCACTTTGCATCTTTTTAACTTTTTCAGGCCAATCCAACTCTTTTAAGTCTTCAAGTAATCTTTCAGCATAAGCAGTAATCTTTAACATCCATTGTCTTAAATTTTTCTTTGTCACAACAGAACTACAGCGTTCACAATGGCCCCCTACTACTTCTTCATTAGCAAGGCCAGTTTTACAACTAGGACACCAATTAATTGGCATTTCTTTTTCATATGCCAAGCCCTTTTCAAACATTTTTACAAAAATCCATTGGGTCCATTTATAATAATCAGGATCTGTTGTATTTATTTCTCTATCCCAATCATAAATTGCACTAATATCTTGAAGCTGCCTTTTAAAAGTAGCAATATTTCTATCCGTTCCAACCCTTGGATGAATTCCTTTTTTTATAGCATCATTTTCCGCAGGAAGTCCAAAAGCATCCCAGCCCATAGGATGAAGTACATGATAATTTTGAAGCACCTTGTATCTGCTCCATACATCACTTAATACATAACCTCTCCAATGTCCCACATGAAGTCCATTACCTGATGGATAAGGGAACATGTCCAAACAATAATATTTCTTTTTATTAGGTCCTGCTTGGTTTATTGGATTTTTCCTCCACATTTCACGCCATTTTTCTTCAATTTTTTTATGGTCATATTTTATGCTGCTCAAATTTCATTCCTCCCATACTAATAATAACTATATTAATGATAAAAGCCCCTCGTCTTGTTAGAGACGAAAGGCTTATTCCGCGGTACCACTCTACTTTATTCTCATATAGAGAATACACTCATTGATATAATTATAAATTATATCATTCCTTTAACGGGGAAAGCGTCCTCACCTACTATATCTTTCAGCAAGAAACTCAAAGGGGAGTTCAATATCCTTTGCTACTGTTTTGCACCTACCAACAGCTCTCTGAAAGTCAAAAGAATATCTACTAGTCCTTTTCACTGCTTTTATTGATATTTTTTGAGGAAATTGTATCACATCAAATTAATAAATGCAAGGATGTATTATGCTTCTTTTTTTCTTGCTTCTATAACTTTTTCCTGAACATCTATAGGAGCTTCTTCGTATCTGTCAAATTCCATTGTAAAGCTTCCTCTTGCTTGAGTCATTGAACGAAGGTCTGTTGCGTACTTGTACATTTCAGCCAAAGGTACTTCCGCATCAACTACTTGATATTTGCCTTTAGGATTCATTCCTAAAATTTTACCACGGCGTTTATTAAGATCTCCAATAACATCTCCCATGTATTCATCAGGTACAGTTACAGTTACTTTAGCAATAGGTTCAAGTATTACTGGCTTTGCCTTTTTAAGACCTTCTTTAAAAGCAATAGATGTAGCCATTTTAAAGGCCATTTCGGAAGAGTCTACGGGATGGTAAGAACCATCAACTAAAGTAGCTTTTAAACCAACTACAGGATAACCCGCCAGTACTCCATTTTTAACAGAATCTTGAAGACCTTTTTCAACTGCAGGGAAGTATTGTTTTGGAACTGCTCCACCAAATATTTTTTCTTCAAATACAAAAGGTACACTTAAATCTCCAGAAGGTTCGAACTCCATCCATACATCTCCATATTGTCCGTGTCCTCCTGATTGTTTTTTATGTTTTCCTTGAACTTTAATTTTTGACTTAATAGTCTCCCTATAAGGAATGGTTGGAGCTTTTAATTCAACTTCTACTTTATATTTAGCTTTTAATTTGTTAACGATAACATCTAGATGTTGATCCCCTATACCGCACATAATTTGTTCAAGAGTTTCTTTATCTAAGAATACACGGAATGTTGGATCTTCTTCCATAAGGCGACTAAGACCTGATGACATTTTATCTTCGTCTCCTTTTCCTTTTGGAAACACAGCCATGCTCAATAAGGATTCTGGAAACTCTATTTCAGGATAAACAATAGGTTTCTTAATGTCAGATAGAGTATCTCCAGTCATTGTACCTTGTAATTTTGCTACTGCACCAATATCTCCTGCACATAACTGGGATACTTCAACTTGTTCTTTACCCTTTAATGTATAAATATGTGATATTTTTTCTTCAATATCCTTTTTAGCATTTAGTAATACAGTATCTGCTTTTAAAACTCCTGAGCATACTTTGAAAACAGAAAGACGCCCAATATAAGGGTCTACGATAGTTTTAAATACAAATAAGGATACAGGTTCACTTTCATCTACTTTTCTTACTTCTGCTTCACCTGTCTTAGGATTTTCTCCTTCAACAGATTCTTTTGCTTCTGCAGGTGAAGGCATATAACTAAGGATAGAATTAAGCAATACTCTAATTCCTGAAGTATCAATAGCTGCACCACATAATATAGGTACAATACTTCCATCCAATACACCACTATGAAGAGCTTTATCGATTTCTTCTGCTGTAAATTCTTCTTCATTAAAATATTTTTCCATAAGTTCTTCACTAGTTTCAGCTACTGCCTCTAAAATCATATCTCTTACAGGAGCAATTTCATCATCCATTCCTGCAGGAATTTCACAAGGTTCTACAGTTCCATTAGCAAATTTTCTTCCTTCCATTTTTACAACATTAACAAAACCGGTAAAACGGCCATTTTCTTTAAAAGGAACTTGGAAAGGTGCTATGGACTTTCCAAATTTTTCTCTTAAGTCTTCTAATATTTTATTCATATTTACATTTTCATCATCCATGTTATTGATAAAAATCATTTTAGGAAGACCTGCTTCTTCAGCATAATCCCATGCCTTTTCGGTTCCTACTTCAACGCCTGACTTTCCTGAAACAACAATAATTGCTGAATCTGCAGCTCTAACAGCCTGCTTAACTTCTCCGACGAAATCAAAATATCCTGGTGTATCTAAAATATTAATTTTATTATCTTTCCATTCTATAGGAATAATAGAAGTACCAATAGATACTTTTCTTCTTATTTCTTCAGAATCATAATCGCTTACTGTATTCCCTTCGTCTACCTTTCCTAGTCTTTTAGTCTGGCCTGAAACAAATAACATTGCTTCTGAAATTGTTGTTTTCCCACTTCCGCCGTGTCCTAGTAGTACGACATTGCGTATTTGGTTCATGCTATAGTTTTTCATTGCAGTTTCCTCCCGTTTATATTTTTGCAAAGTCCTTTCGGACTTCGTTATTTGCATATTTAATATATTCCACATAAAATTTTCTTTTCCTTCTCTAATACTAATAATTTTACACAAATATTTTATAATTTGCTATAACTATTTGGATTATTTATACATCATTCCTCTAAGAAGCACTGCAAAAAAACTAAAAAAATATACTAAATTGTCTTTTTAACTCATAAATCAATTCAATAATTGACATAGGTTCTTTATAGTTGTAAAATGTTAAGAACATTCCTAGAATGAATAATATAAGGAGGCTTTGTTATGATTGTAGTAATGCGTCCAGAAGCTACTAAAGAAAATATTCAAAACGTAATTAAAACTATAGAATATTGTGGACTAAAAGTGCACCTATCCGAAGGTTCTGAAGTAACCATAATAGGCGTTATAGGGGACAAATCAAAATTAAGCAAATCAAACCTGGAATTATTAGAAGGGGTAGAAAAATTAGTCCCTGTAACAGAATCCTACAAATTGTCCAATAAAAAATTTTTTGTTGGACCTTCAATTATTAAAGTAGGTAATTATGAAATTGGTGGAAAAGAAATTATCATTATGGCAGGACCTTGTGCCATAGAAAGTAAAGAACAGCTTCTTGCTTCAGCTCATGTAGTTAAAAAAGCAGGAGCTCAAATACTTAGGGGAGGAGCTTATAAACCCCGTACATCTCCTTACTCTTTCCAAGGCTTAGAAGAAGAAGGCCTTAAATATATGGCCGAAGCAAGAGAGGAAACAGGACTTGCAATTGTTTGTGAAGTAACGAGTTTACAAGCTGTTGAAACTGCTGCTAAATATGTAGATATGATGCAAATTGGTGCAAGAAATATGCAAAACTTCCAACTACTTAAAGAAGTAGGTAAAACTAAAATACCTGTTTTATTAAAAAGAGGCTTATGTGCTACTATCGATGAATGGTTAAATGCGGCAGAATATATAATGAGCGAAGGAAATCCAAATGTAGTTCTTTGTGAAAGAGGCATAAGAACTTTTGAAACAACTACAAGAAATACTTTAGATATTAGTGCTGTACCTGTTATTAAATCTAAGAGCCATCTCCCAATTATTGTGGACCCAAGCCATGCAACAGGAATTAGAGCTTTTGTGGAACCCCTAGCAAAAGCATCTATAGCATCAGGAGCTGACGGACTTATGATTGAAGTACACCCTGATCCTTCAAAAGCTTTATCCGATGGACCACAATCTCTAAATCCTAACTCTTTCTTAAATCTTACTAATAACTTAAAACCACTGATAGAACTTATGGGAAGAAGTTTTAATAGTCATGAATAAAATAGGTATTATTGGTCTTGGTCTTATTGGGGGCTCTTTGGCAAAATCATTAAGAGAAAAAACTTCTATAAATCATATTGTTGCTATGGATTCTAATGAAAATATGCTTCATAAAGCATTTAATGAGGGAATTATAAATTCCTTTACAAATTCTATAGATGAAAGCTTTTGTAATTGCGATATTATATTTTTGTGTACTCCTGTAAACATAATTACTTCCTATGTTAATAAATTACTTCCATATATAAGTGAAAATTGTATCCTGACAGATGTGGGAAGCACTAAGCATGCTATAATGAATGACTTAAAAACTTTAAAAAATGAAAAAGACTTTTGTTTTATTGGGGGGCATCCTATGACTGGTTCTGAAAAAACCGGTTATATTGCCTCCCGAGGACATCTTTTTGAAAATGCATATTATATCCTTACTCCTGATGAGTCTACTCCTAAAGAAAAATTAGATATATTAAAAAACTTAATCAAAAGTATAGGAGCTATTCCTATTGTTATTTCATCAGAATATCACGATTTAATTACTGCTTCTATTAGTCATGTACCTCATATTATAGCTTCTTCATTAGTAAATATGGTTAAAGCTTTAGATAACGAAGATAAATATATGAACCTACTGGCTGCAGGAGGTTTTAAGGATATTACCCGTATTGCTTCTTCTTCCCCAGAAATCTGGCACAGTATTTGTATTTCTAATCAAAAAAACATACTCTTTGTCCTTGATTACTTTATTAAAAGCTTAAAAGATTTTTACTTTGCTATAGAAAAAAAAGAAGACGAATATATCTGGAGTTTTTTTGATAATGCAAGACAGTATAGAAGTACCTTTTCCAATAGAAGTCCAGGACCTCTTCTTAAAAGTTATGAAATTATTGTTGATGTTGTTGACCAACCAGGTATTATTGCAAATATTGCTGTTCTCTTAAGTGAACACAATATAAATATCAAAAATATTGGTATTATTAATAACCGAGAACATGAAAATGGTGCTCTTCAAATTATATTTGATAAAGAAGAAGACCAAAAGAAAAGCATTAAACTCCTTAAGGATATGAATTATAATATTTATGAAAAATAGAGAGGTAAAAGTATGATTATAAGTCCAATAGAAACTGTAAAAGGAACAATAACTGTTCCCGGTGATAAATCTATTTCTCATAGGGCAATTATGCTTGGAGCAATTTCTGAAGGCATAACAGAAATCACAGGTTTTTTAATGGGTGAAGATTGTTTAGCCACTGCAGATTGTTTTAAAAAACTAGGGATAAAAATTGAAACATCAAAAGATAAAGTAATTGTCCATGGCAAAGGACTTATGGGACTATCGGCTCCTTCTAGCATATTAGATGTAGGAAATAGTGGAACGACCATAAGACTTTTAACAGGAATCCTTGCTGGTCAAAACTTTTCATCTTCTATTACTGGAGACGCCTCTATTCAAAAAAGACCTATGCTTAGAGTGATAAACCCCCTTAGAAAGATGGGAGCCTACATAGAAGGCATAGATGATGGTAAATACTGTCCCCTACATATTAAAGGTAGTGCATTAAATGGGATTAACTATAAACTCCCAGTTGCCAGTGCTCAAGTAAAATCTGCAATACTTTTTGCCTCCCTTTATGCTAAAGGAAAAACGACAATTGTTGAACCAAGAGCTTCAAGAGACCACACAGAAATAATGGTTAATTATTTTGGTGGCAATATCCTTAGAAATAAAAATGAAATAATATCTTCTCCAGTAAAAAAACTAACTGGTCAGCTAGTAGAAGTGCCTGGAGACATTTCTTCTGCTGCTTATTTTATTGCTGCAGCCCTTATCCTTCCAAATTCAGAATTATTAATTCAAAATGTAGGAATAAATCCTACTCGCAGTGGAATTATTACTGTGTTTAAGCAAATGGGTGGAAATATTGAATTAATAAATAATAGAATTCAATCTGGAGAAGTTGTAGCTGATATATTAATCCGCTCTTCTAAACTTCGGGGAGTAGAAATTAAAGGAGATATCATTCCTAAATTAATTGATGAAATTCCTGTAATAGCTGCAGTTGCTTGTTATGCCAAAGGAACTACCATAATAAAGGATGCAGCTGAACTTAAAGTAAAAGAATCCAACCGCATCAAAACAATGACTTCAGAACTAAATAAAATGGGAGCCAAAATTACTGAAACAGAAAACGGAATGATTATCGAAGGAACTAACAAACTTACAGGAGCTACTGTTGAAAGCTACCATGATCATAGAGTTGCAATGTCATTAGCAATTGCTGCTCTTAGAGCCGATAAAGAAACCACCATACTAAATAGTAACTGTGTAAACATCTCTTTCCCTGATTTCTTTTCATTATTAGAAAACTTTAATAGATAAGCTAGGCTGTTTGCACATTTATAAATAATGAATTATAATGTATCTATATTACGTCGTGTATCTCTTTTGGAGGGTTTAAAATGATTAAAACAACTATTGTTGGATTTGGAGACAGTCTTACTTATGGATACGGTGTAACTAGAAATGTGAAATATATTGAAAGATTAGAAAAGTTTATGCCTCTGTATTTCCCCAATATAGGTTGGAACATATATAATGCTGCTAGTAATGGAGATACAACTAGAGAAGGACTTAAAAAATTAGAAAGAAAAGTTTTATCACACAACCCCAATATCGTATTCATTTTATTTGGCTCCAACGACTCTGCTACAAATGAAAAACAATTTAGATCCTTAGATGAATATGAAGATAATCTAAGAAAAATAATTACTAAAATTAAAAGTCATAATAATCGTACGGGATTAAACAAATGTATTCCGATTCCTATTCTAATAACACCCCCTCCTGTTCGGGAAGATATATGGTCACCAATTAGAACAAATAATAGATTAAAACAATATATCTATATAGTAAAAAGCCTTGCTAAAGAATATAACTGCCCTTTAATTGACTTTTTCGAAGAAGCCATGAATTATGGAGACTACTCAGAACTTTTATCTGATGATGGTTTACATCTAAGCGAAAAAGGATACGATCTTTTATACGACCTTACATTTTTAGAATTAACTAAACTAATTAATTATGAAGGAGTATTAAAAGACTGGGACTAAGTAAAAAGCAAACCCACATCTAACTAAGATGTGGGTTTGCTTTTTTAAAGCTCTTAGCTAATATTTTTATTTAAGTCCTAATTATATAAATATTTATTATCTAATTCTCATTTACACAGAACGTATGTTCGTGTATAATGATAGTAGCTATTTATTATTAGGAGGTTTTTTAAATGACAAATAAACCTATTATTATGCATATTGATGTCAACTCCGCTTTTTTAAGTTGGGAAGCATGTTATAGGTTACAACAAGGAGATTTATTGGACTTACGGACTATTCCTTCCATAGTAGGAGGTAATCCTGATACAAGACGAGGCATTGTACTGGCTAAATCTGTCCCTGCTAAAGAATTTAATATAAAAACAGGAGAATCCTTATATTCTGCTTTGCAAAAATGTCCTACTCTTACAATTGTAGCACCAAGATTTGACTTATATTTGAAGTGTAGTAATAGCCTAATAAAATTACTTGAAGAATATTCTCCCAGCATTCAACGTTATAGCATTGATGAATGTTTTCTCGATTATACCAATATGGAACAACATTTTGGAGACCCCTTATCGGCTGCTCATAAGATTAAAGAGCGTATTAAAAATGAATTAGGCTTTACAGTCAATATTGGAATTTCTAATAATAAACTTCTTGCAAAGATGGCATCCGATTTCCAAAAACCTGATGCTGTACATACTTTATACCCTCATGAAATTAAAGAAAAGATGTGGCCTCTGCCTGTAGGAGATTTATTTATGGTTGGTAGGGCTACAAAATCAAAACTTCACAAACTAGGAATTTTTACTATTAAAGATTTAGCAACAGCAGATCCTAAGTTCTTACAAAAGCATCTTAAAAGTCATGGAATTTTAATCTGGAACCTTGCTAACGGCATAGAAAATTCTCCTGTAATAGAAGAAAACTCTACTCCTATTAAAGGCATAGGAAACTCAACAACTATTCCCTTTGATGTAACAGATAGAAAAACAGCCCATTTAATTCTTCTTTCCTTAGTTGAAACTGTATCTATGAGACTTAGAAATGAAAAGGCTTGTACAAGGTTAGTTAGTATATCCATAAGAACTAATGAATTTAATAACTATTCCCATCAAAAAAAATTGACTACTCCAACTGACTGCACAAACCATATTTTTATGCATGCTTGTCAATTATTTAATGAAGCTTGGAAAAAAGAACCCATTCGAAAGCTCGGAGTAAGGGTGTCTGAGCTTTCTAATAATAACTTTTCTCAAGTATCTTTGTTTGATTCTATAGACACAGAAAAACAAAAGTCTATAGATAAAACTATAGATGAATTAAGACTACGATACGGAAGTCATACAGTATTTAGGGCTAGTTTTCTTCAATCCAATTTAAAAGCTATTACAGGAGGAGTATCAATTGAGGAAGAGCTTCCTATAATATCTGGTAAGTTATAGTAGGTGATATTTATGAAAGTTATTATGAAAAATATAGATGTCATTGCATGGTTTGAGCAAACAAAAGGACCTATCCCTCTAAAATTTCGTATAAAAAATAAAGATGAATCTCAAACAATTATAAAAATTGATAAGATTTGTTTTCAAAAAAAAGAAAAACTAGCAGGAAACCCTATGATTATTTTTACTTGCCAAAGCCTTATTAACAATGTTCTAACAAAGTATGAAATTAGATATGAAATCAATACTTGTAAATGGTATTTATATAAAATTTAAAGATTAAAATGCAAAAACTGTCCTTTTATTATTAACTAAAAATTTAAACTTGATAACTTTTTTACAATTGTATAAAATTATACTAATAAAATAACTATATATCTGATTACTCAGGAGGAAAAAATGAATATTATTCTAGGAATCATATCATTAATTGCTGTAATAGTAGCTTCTGTATTTATAACATTTGTAAGCGGTTTTGAACTACTGCATTTATCATTATTACTTATAATACCTATAGGCAGTATTATAATAGGATATCTTTGTGGATATGGGTACTATAAAGGTTTGGTTATCTCAAACAAATATATTACTATCAAGCATTTTATTATAGGTTTTATAATATCTCTTTTTTGCATTGTAGCTATTAAATATACAAGTTACCTTTTTACTTATATAGACTCTGAAAATAATACAATTATATATTCTTATAAAGGAGACCATATAAGTAATTATGAAGCTGTAGGATACGGGAAATTAGATTTTTTAACTTATAATAAATATATGATTGAAAATACTCCTATCTCATTTGTTATCAAAAATATCCCTTTAGCTGAAATATCTAATCCAGTAATAGGTTGGTTATCCGTATTCATTGATTTTCTTGGACTAGTATCAGGATTTATACTTGCTGGATTAATTCAAAAAAACAAAGCCTATTGTCATGACTGCAATCTTTATAAAAAGAATAAAAAATTATTTCTCATATCTAAAGAAGAAAAAACTGACTTTTTCAACAAGCTTAATGAATTAATGTCAGAAGGTAATTTGGATGCTACATATGCTATGTTAAGCAAATATGATTTTGATAAAGATTTAAAGAAAAAAGAACATCTTCTTTGTAAGTTAGTATATTGTAAAAACTGCAATGATTCTGTATTAAACTTTGAACTATATGAATTAAGATACCAAAAAAGAATAAAGAAAAACCTTTACTATCAACATCCAATTAGCATCAACTATAAAATAGCTGAGAAATTCTTAAATAAAGAAAAACCTTCAATAGATATAGCCACTAAAACATATAAAACAGTTAAAGTTAATGAAGAACTCAAAGCTAAGGAAAAAAATGAAGCTAAAGAAAGTATTGAAGTTAAAGAA